>SHYW01000022.1 GCA_009692615.1 Deltaproteobacteria bacterium
TGCGGCCTCAACCACGGTGATCTCGCTGCGATATACTCGTTGAATTATGTCTAGTCGTTTCTCGTCTTTCATTGTCAGGGTTGTCATCCTTCCACCCTGACATAATTACGTTGCCGTTAACCCCTGACATAATCACTTTGCTACAACAGTTAGCAAAACCTTACGTTGACCCCCTGTGGTTAGCGTGTTAGATTTTGCCACGATGAGTACAGGCATTTTACGGACAGTCGGCTTGCTTACGGTGCTGTCCGGCTGCGCTACGGCGGTGCCTGAGCTTGTCGTTCCTCCCGACGGTATCTCCTGGTCTCCCAACGCGCCGTTCCGCGATCAGCCTAAGGCTGAAATATCCGCCGAAGCGCGCGCCTTCAACCATTTTCTCCGCGGCCATCAACTGATCAGCGAGGGCAACTTCGACGGCGCGCTCAAAGAACTCGAAGCGGCGGCGGCGGCGAACCCGGACGAGGCTTTTTTGCAGTTCCGTCTGGCGTCGTTTTATCTCCGTCGCGGCGAGATGAAAAAGGCGCTGGTGGCGGCTGAAGCGGCTGCCAAGCTTGAGCCCAAGAGCGCCGAGCATCATCTGCTTTTGGCCGGTCTCTATTCCTCCCTTGGCGAGACCCAAAAGGGGCTGAGCGAATATAACGAAGTGCTCAAGCTCGACGACAAGAATCAGGAAGCACGCCTGTACTTGGGGGCGTTGTACTTGCAAATCGAGGACTATGCCCGGGCCACTCAGAGGTTGGAGGAGCTGTTAAAGCTCGATCCCGATTCGGCGCTGGGCCACTATTATCTCGGCCGGGTGCGCGCTAAGAGCAAGCTTTATCTAGCTGCCGAGCAGAGCTTTCGCAAGGCGCTGGAGTTCAATCCCAAATCCGAAGCGGTTTTGATGGACTTGGCGTTGGTTTACGAATTGGAAGGCAAAACCGAGGACGCGATTCAGACCTATCAGCGCTTGCTGCAGGTGAATGCGCAGAACGGCTGGGCGCGCAAACGGTTGGGTGAGCTGTACGTTGGGCAAAATAAACTCGACGACGCCATGCGCCAGTTCGAAACCCTTCAAGGTTCCGAGAGCGATCCGCGCGAAACCCGCATTAAAATCGGTCTGATCTCTTTTGAGAAGGGCGATTTCGAGCGCGCCGCCACCGAATTCAATCTTGTCCTCGCCGGTGACCCCGACAACGACCGGGCGCGCTATTATCTCGGCGCCACCTACATTGAATTGAAATCCGACGACAAGGCGCTGGAGGCCTTTGAGCGGGTGCCGGAAAAAAGCGAGCTCTACGCCGACTCCCGTCTGCAAGCCGCTTATCTGTACGACCGCAAAGAGCAGATTCAAAAAGCCATCGAAGTATTGCAGCCGGCGCTCAAGAAACGCAACGACCGCAAGGAGCTATACGCTTTTCTGAGCGCGCTCTATCGTAAGTCGAAGGACTTTCCGAAAGCGATTCAATCCATGGAACGGGTCGTGGTGCTCGATCCCAAAAGCGATGAAGCGCATTTTCAGTTGGGCGCGCTTTACGACGAAGTAAAAAATAAAGACAAGTCGATCGCCGCGATGAAAAAAGCCATCGAGATCAATCCTAAAAACGCCCCGGCGCTGAATTACTTGGGCTACACCTGGGCCGAGATGGGCGTGCAGCTCGATGAGGCCGAAGACTTGATCCAGCGGGCGCTCAAGATTCAGCCCGACGACGGTTTTTACATCGACAGTCTGGGCTGGGTGTACTACCAGCGCGGCGATTATCCCAAGGCGGTGGAGCAGTTGGAGCGCGCCGTAGAATTGACTGCCGACGATCCGACCATCATCGAGCATCTCGCCGATGCCTACGATAAAGCCGGCAAGTCCGATCGCGCGCTGACGCGCTATCGTGACGCGCTCAAACGCACCAAGGAAGCCGAGCAGAGCAAGCGCATCCGCGACAAGATTTCCCGCCTGGAGAAAAAGGCTTGATCCCGTTTCACCGGCACGGGGCCGCGATTTCACTTCGCACCCGGCCAATTTTTTTATCCATCACGTTCGCGGTTTTATTTTCAGCGTGCACCACTACCGTGGCGCCGCCGATCATGCCGCAATTGCCGGCGCCGCGCTGGGAATCGGCGAAACTGATCGAAGCCCTCGGCCAGCGCCGCGCGCAGTTCAGCTCGCTGCGTTCTTTAGCGCGCATCAACTACGTCGGTCCCGAAGGCAAGCATGGCTTCGACGAAGCGGTGCTCGTGCAGCGCCCGGACCGATTGCGTTTGGAAACCTTGTCGATGTTGGGCGCGATCTTGATCGTCACCGCCAACGATAAAGAAATGATCGGTTATCATCCGCGCGAAGGCGTGCTGGTGCGCGGCCAGAGTTCGAAAGCGAACCTGCTGCGCTACACGCAAATCCCGCTGGAGTTGGACGAAATCACCGCCTTGCTCGCCGGCTTGCCGCCGGTGGACGGCGCGCTGGCGTGGCGCCAAGAGGGCAACGCGTTGATATTCTCCGCCAACGGGCTGCGCAAAGATAGCGTAGCTTTTGAATCCCAGTTGCTGGTGCCGACCCAGTGGCAGCGCTTCGACGGCAACGGCGCGGTGGAATTGACCGCGCTTTTTTCCGACTACATTTCCACGCCGGCCGGTTTGTTTCCGTCGAAGATTAATTTGGATGCGCCGCTGCAAAGTAAGAAGCTGGAAATCCGCTTTCAGGAGCCGGAACTCAATCCGACGATTCCGGCCGACTCCTTTTCCCAACAAAAGCCGGCTCATGTGCAAGAAATCCCCATCGAGATGATCGGTAGTTAAAAATGTTTGCGCGACGTTGGTGTTTCATTCTTGCAATTCTGTTTGTCACCGGCTGCGGCGACAAGAGCGAAGTCAAAGTCGCCGACGCGCCGACCACCGCGAGCGCGAAAGAAACCGGCAAGCCGGTCACGGGAGATTGGCTGGTCGCTCATAGTCTTAGCGATCCTGAACAATTGAATCCACTGACCAGTAACGATGCCTCTTCCAACGAGGTGTTGGGATTTATTTTAGAGAGCCTGCTGACTCGAAATCCGCGAACCTTAGAGATCAAACCTCTGATCGCCGAAGCGCGCCCGGAAATCGCACAAGATAAACTGACTTACACTTTTCGCATTCGGCAAGACGCCCGCTTTCAAGATGGACGCCCGCTTACCGGCGAAGACATCTTGTTTAGCGTCAAGGCTATCAAGTGCCCTTTTGTCAATGCGCCGTTTCTGCGCGTCTACTTCAATTCTCTGGTCGACGCTCAACTGATCGATCCCTATACGATTCGCTTCATCACCAAGGAACCCTACTTTCTGAACGAAAGCGTGCTCGGCGGAGTCACGGTGTTGCCGCGCCACTACTACGATCCGGAAAATCTCTTGCAGCGGGTGGCGGTGCGCGATCTCGGCCAAGATCCAGCCAAGTTGCCCGGCGAGGTAAAAAGATTCGCCGATCAGTTCAACAAAAACTATAGCCGCAACCCCATGGGGAGCGGGCCGTATAAGTTTAACCTCTGGAAAACCGGCCGCGAGCTTGGATTGCAGCGCGACAAAAATTATTGGGGCAACGGCAAGGCGGGGATAGATCAACCCCATTTGGATCGCCTCAAGTTTCGCGTGGTGAACAATTTTGATGCTGCTTTGGTCAGACTCAAAAGCGGCAGCATCGATTTTATGGAGGCGCTGCAACCGGTCCAAGTGATGCGCGGCACTGACAGTGAAAGATTCAAGCGCGAGTTCAAAAAGTACGAGTACTACGCGCCGACCTATTCCTACATCGGCTGGAACAACGACCATCCGATCTTTCGCGATAAGCGGGTTCGCCAGGCGATGACCTATTTGACCAATCGCGAACAAATCGTCAAAAGCGTTTTGTTCGGCCTCGGCGAAGTCGTCAACAGCCATATTTATCTATTCCGACCGGAGTACGACAAAACCCTGCCGAGTTATCCCTTTGATCCGGCCAAGGGGATGGCGTTACTTGCCGAAGCGGGCTGGAAGGACACCGACGGCGATGGCATTCTGGATAAAGTCATTGATGGCAAAAAAGTTCCATTTAGTTTCGAGATCAAAATCAATTCAGGTAATGCGGTGCGTAAAAGTGTTGCCTTGGTGCTCTTGGACGAGTTAAGAAAACACGGCATCGATGCGAGAGTTCGTGAGTTGGACTGGACGATATTTCTAAATGACGTCAAGAACCACCAATTCGATGCGATGGTGCTCGGTTGGCAGATGTCGACCACCGAGCCCGATGCCTATCAGGTTTGGCACTCGTCGCAAGCAGCTAACAAAGGCTCCAACGCGATCAGTTATAAGAACTCGCGGGTGGACGAAATTTTGGAATTGTATCGGCGCGAGTTCGACGCGCAAAAACGAATTAAGCTATACAATGAGTTTCAGAAAATTATCAGCGACGAACAGCCCTACACGTTTTTATATCTGCCGAAGCGGGTCTCAGCGCTGCAGCGCCGTTTCGCCGGCGTCGAGATTTTCCCCGACGGACTTCGACCGGTCGACTGGTGGGTTCCCTTGGCAGGACAAAAGTACGCGACGACGGCTACCGCCAATTAAGCGAACATGGGTCATTATTTAATTCAACGCACCCTATTGATGATTCCGACCTTCATCGGCATCACTTTGATCGGTTTTTTGATCATGCGGTTAGCGCCGGGCGATCCGGCCGAGTTGCGCGCCGCGGGCGGTCTTGGCGCCGCGGCGGGCGGCGGTATCTCGGTCGAGAAACGCGGCTCGGTGGATGAGGCCGTTGCGCAATGGCGCGCCCAGTACGGGCTCGATAAGCCGCTCCACGTTCAATATGCGGTGTGGCTCAAAAATCTTTTCACCTTGAATTTTGGCGAGTCGTTCAAGGACAATCAATCGGTCTGGGGAAAGATTCTTGAAAGACTTCCGGTCACCGTCAAATTAAATCTTTGGTCGATTCTGGTGGTTTACTTGGTCGCAATCCCGTTGGGTGTTTATTCGGCAACCCATCCAAATTCATTCGGCGATCAGGTCACGACATTGGCGGCGTTTGTGCTGTTTGCGGTGCCGCTGGTTTGGGCGGCGACGATGGCGATTGTGTTTATCTGCGGCGGCGATTTTTACTACTTGTTTCCGCCCGGCGGGTTGGAGTCGCTCGATTTTACCGATGATTGGCCTGTTTGGAAGCAGCTTAAAGACCACGCCTGGCATCTCTTTCTGCCGGTGGTGTTACTGTCATATGACGGTTTTGCCGGTATGTCGCGCTACATGAGATCAAGCATGCTCGAAGTGTTGGGCCAAGATTACGTTCAAGTCGCCAGAGCTAAAGGCTTGCCCGAGGGCATTGTCATTGCGAAACATGTGCTGCGTAATTCGCTGATCCCGCAGGTGACGATTCTGGCGTCGATCCTACCGGGAGTGATTGGCGGCAGCGTCATCATTGAAACGATTTTTTCCATCCCTGGTTTGGGACAGCTCGGTTTCGAATCGGTGCTGGCGCGCGACTATCCAACCGTGCTGGCGCTGTTCACGGTGAGCGCGGTTTTAACTCTTTTTGGTATTTTGCTTTCCGATATCCTATTGGCGGCCGTGGACCCGCGCATCGCTTTCGGACGTCGCCAACAATGAGCGCTACGCAATCGAACAACGCCGCGGAAACGGCTCAGGGGTTGTGGTCGGACGTTTGGAAACGCTTCAAGCGCAATCCCATCGCGCTGGCGGGTTTCTGCGTCGTTTGCATCCTCGCGCTCATGGCTTTGTTTGCCGATTTTCTTGCCAACGACAAGCCTTACTATACGGTATACAAAAGCAAGGCGTACTTTCCGATCCTGCGCGACTATCTTGTCGAAACCAAGCTTAGCCAGTGGCCCGCGGAGCTTTTGAACGTTGAATTTAGAAAACTTGAAGGCGCCAAATCATTTTTTCCGCCGATTCCGTACCGTCCGAGCAACATCAACCTGCTCGAACCGCTGGAGCCGCCATCGGCGAAACATTGGTTTGGCACTGACAAGCTCGGCCGCGATGTCATGGCAGGCATGATTCACGGTTCGCGAGTCTCGTTGTCCATCGGTTTCGTCGCTGTCGGCATCGCGGTCGCCATCGGCGTGGTTCTCGGCGCCATCGCCGGTTATTTCGGTTCATGGATCGACTTGATTGTTTCTCGGTTATTCGAGGTAATGCTGTCGATCCCGACATTTTTTCTGCTGATAACGATCGCGGCGCTGCTGCCGCCGAGCATTTTTTTGACTATGGCGATCATCGGCCTGACCAGTTGGGTCGGCATCGCGCGCTTCACGCGTAACGAATTTCTGAAAATTAGGAACCTGGATTACGTCACCTCGGCGATTGCGCTCGGCGCTTCCGACCGCAAAGTCATGTTCCGCCACATTCTTCCCAACGCCCTGGCGCCGGTGATCGTCTCGGTCGTGCTCGGCATCGCCGGCGCGATTCTGGTCGAATCGAGTTTGAGTTTTCTCGGCATCGGCGTCCCTGCGGAATTGGTGACCTGGGGCTCGATTCTCCACGAGGCCAGTAGCACGACCTTCGCCTGGTGGCTGGCGGTGTTTCCCGGCTTCGCCATCTTCATCACGGTGCTGGCCTACTATTTGGTCGGCGAAGGTTTGCGCGAAGTGCTCGATCCCCGTCTACGCGGCTTGCGTTAGTCCGGCGCTTTCTGTTAATTCGAATATCCACTATTTGTCGTCGGAGAATTCTCTATGATGCGCAGTCGCATGATCGCCGCGTTGCTGGCGCTGTTGCTCAATCCCAATTCGCTGTGGGCGCAAATCACCAAACCGATCTACGTTTCCTTGCCCGGCCCCGGCAATGTCCAGCATCTCGCTTACGCCGTCGCCAAGGAGAAAAAATTCTACGAAGAGATGGGCTTGAGCAACGTCAACATCGTCGTGCTGCGCGGCAACGCCATGAACGTGCAGGCGTTGATGTCGGGCAGCGTGCACTATTCGTCCGCTTTCGGGCCGTCCATGCAGGCGATGTTCAAGGGCGAGCAGATTCGCGTGCTGCTGCAAATCTTCAGTCAGATCCCCTTCGGCTTGATCGTCAACCCGGAGATCAAGCGGCTCGAAGATTTGAAAGGCAAAAAGCTCGCCGTCACCTTCGGCGGTTCCACGTATAGCGTCTTGCAGGCGCTGTTGGCCAAACATGGCTTCAACGAAAAGTTCGCCGAGTATTTGAACATCCCCGACAACGAAGGCAAGGCGGTGGCGCTGGTGCAGGGCCGGGCGGCGGGCGCTTTGTTCGCGCCGCCGACCGATCGGCCGTTGTTAAAAGCCAGCTTCAAGCGGCTGCTCTACATGGGCGACGAGTTCAAAAATATTCCCTTCAGCGCGCTGCAAGCGATGAACAAGCAAGTGCAGGACGAACCGGAGATGACCCAGCGCATGGTCAACGCGGTGCTGAAAGCGCTCTACTGGATTCGCGCCAATCGCGAGGGCGCCATGGACATCATTATGAAAACCGGCCGCTTGAACGAGCGCGAGATCGCCGCGTCGCTCTACGATCTGATGCGCGATGCCTATATTCCCTCGCTCAGCCCCGAAGGACTTTATAAGCGCGCCGAATTGGAATTTGCCGTGCTTAAAGAAAATCCGAATTTCAAGCCGGAACAGTTTGTCGACGACCGCTTCTACAAAGCGGCAGTGAAACTTTTGGCCAAGGAAGCCGGCGTGAAATTGTAGGAGCAAAAAATGGCGGAAAAAACTCTCGACGAAATCAAAGCGGAAATTTTTCATCGCGCCGGACGGATCAATCCGTTCGAGCGGGTGAAAAAAGCTGACGTCGAGCAAGTGATGAAGAGTTTGAGCAGCCTCGATTCAGATCTCTGGGGGCGCGAGTGGGGCAAGTTCGGCGCGCAGTACGAAGCCCAAGGCGACGAACAAGAGAAGCAAGGCAACAAGAAAGAAGCCGGCGAAACATTTTACTTGGCCTACGAATATTACCGCATCGGCCGTTATCCGGTGCCGAGCAGTCCGGAGAAAATGACTTGCTACAAAGGCGCGCTGCGGACGTTTCTCAAGGCCGCGCCATACATGGACCCGCCGTTGGAGCGCTGCGAGATCCCCTTCGAAGGAAAAAAAGTTGTCGGTTATCTGCAAGTGCCCAAAGGCGTGAGCCGTCCGCCGGTGGTGATGCACTGGGGCGGCGTGGATGGCTGGAAAGAAGATCGGCGCACCAACAGCGACGTGCTGCTCGATAAGGGGTTGGCTTGCTTCACCATCGACATGCCCGGCGCCGGCGAAAATCCTTGCCTTGGGAATGACCCCCACGCCGAGCGGACATTTTCCGCGGCGATGGATTATCTCGAAAGCCGCGCCGACATCGACGGCAAGCGCATCGCTTGCATGGGCGGCAGCTTCGGCGGCTACTGGGCCGCCAAGCTCGCGCATACCGAACCCAAACGTCTGCGCGGCGCAGTTAACTGGGGCGCTGGCATACATCGGACGTTTCAAGAAGAGTGGCTGCGGCCGGCGTTGACGCTGACGGCGTCGCAATATTTGATGGGGCCGGCGAGTCTTTTGGATGCGCGCTCCTACATTTTTGGTGTAAAGTCGCTGGAAGAAGTGCTCAAGATCGCGCCGACGCTTTCGCTGGTGGCGCAGGGTTTGATCGACCAGCCCTGCGCGCCGCTTCTCTGCATCAATGGCAAAGAAGACGACCAGCATCCGATCAGCGATCTGTATCTGCTCGCCGAGCACGGCAGTCCGAAGGATCTGCGCATCATCCCGGCGCCGGCCACATGGGACGCAAGAAGGGCGAATCGAACGACGAAGTGGTGCGCATCGTAACCACTTGGCTAAAAGAAAAACTAGCGTAGTGTATTTGAAATCTGAAATCTGGAATTTGAAATTCCGAACAAAGTGAGGATGACATGGCACGTATCGCAACGATTACAAAAAAAGAGCAACTCGACGAGGCTGGGCAGAAAGTTTATGACGCCATCGCGCAAAGCCGCGGCGTGGTCGGCGGGCCGTGGCTGGCGCTGCTGCATAGTCCGGAGATGGCGCAGCGGACCATGCATCTTGGCGCCTATGTGCGCTTCGAGTCGACTCTGGATCACAAGGTTCTTGAGTTCACGGCGTTGGTCGCGGCGCGGGAGCTTGATTGCAAACATGAATGGGCGGCGCATATTAATCACGGCACCAAGGCGGGCATTGCCATGGAAACCATCCGCTTGGTCCATGCCAAGAAAGGCGCGGAGAGTTTTTTCTCCGAAGACGCCCAGATCGTCAGCTTCGTGCGCGAGATGATTCATAACCATCGAGTCAGCGAGCCGACCTTTCAGGCAATCTATAATCGCTTCGGCGAGAAAAGCATGGTCGAGTTGACCGCCACCGTCGGCTACTACGCGATGCTCGCCTGCACGCTCAATACTTTCGACGTTTACACGGCTACGCCACCCGATGATCTCAAGATTTAAGCTGGAGAATTTCCGTGCGTGTTGTCGGTCTTGAAGATTGTAGTCAGACAAATTAATTACCTGACTCAATCGAAGAGTCGTCTCAAAAATCGACCAGGGACAATGCACCGAGCGGTAGAACCAGCGTCAGGCGACGCATCTGGTCTAGGCACCAATGTCCGCACTAGACAGGTGTTGAACTTTTCGCATTGAGCCAAGCGAGTTCCAAAACGCCTCGTCAACGACCACCGCCATCTTCTTACCCCAACGGCGGAGGGTTGGAACTTTGATTTGAAGCTGTGGCATCAAGCGTTTTGGACCAGACGAGCGGAAATCGGGTCGCCTGTGAACGGCAGGGAAAGGCAAGCCAGGTCCGCTCCAGTTACGCATTATGCGAAAATCGTTCTCCATACTCTTGCCGGAGAAATACACCGCTTGCATCTCCAAGGCACACCACTCAAGGCGCTGACTCGCTGTGTTAACGAGCACACTATCAATACGCCCCACTTCATTTTCCGTCGAGCTTTCTTTGCTACCCGAATCGGCCATCAGGAAAGACACTTCGTTGACCACTACGGGCGATTTGGTTCCAATTAAAGTTTCACCAACCCAGCTATGGACTATTCCCGCCTCATAGAAGCGGGTGGGGCACGTGGTTACCGGCTTCGCCGAAATATTCACAGCACCACCTACTTCTCTTTCGAACTCTACCAGCGAGCAAACTCCCCATTTTTTGTGGCATGAAGTTCCCTTGCTTTTGTAAGGACAACCGATGGTTTTGTGGTCTGCGCTCGCCGCCTGACGCAAAGCTGAAGTCGTCATTTGCTGAATCGCGCGTCCAAAAATCTCGGCGGCGCCGTATCGCATCGTTGCTGGCATTGCGGCAATCTAGCCGAAAATCATTCACGAGGAAAGGCAGACTACAGATTCGAGATTGGCTCATGGCCGTTGACAGGGCGTGCGCGGGACGGATAGTCTCGGGCACAAATTGATTCGGCAGGAAGGGATTCGGACAATGAAACTTAAAGATCAAGTGGCGCTGATCACCGGCGCGGGCAGAAACATCGGCAAGGCGATGGCAAAGCTTTTCGCTTCGGAAGGGGCGAAGATCGTCGTCGCCGAGATGCATGAAGGGCGCGGCCAAGCGGTGGTCGATGAGATCAACAAATCCGCCGGCCAAGCGGCGCTGGTGCTGGGCGATGTTTCCAAGTCGGCTGACGTGCAGCGCTTGGTGAAAGAAGCGGCGAGCAAGTTCGGCGGCATCGATATCCTGGTCAATAACGCGGCGCTCACCGATCACGCCAATATTTTCGATAGCACCGAAGAAGAGTTCGACAAGATTATCGCCGTGAGTTTGAAGGGACCCTATCTGGTAACCAAATACGTCGCGGTGCAGATGAGGGACCAGGGACGTGGCGGCAAGGTTTTGAACTTCGGTTCAACCTCGGGCTTAGTCGGCCGCTTCGACGGTATCGCTTACGCGGCAGCCAAAGCCGGCGTCATCAACATGACCCGCGCCATGGCGGTGCAGCTGGCGGAGTACAACATTCGGGTCAATTGCATCGTTCCCAACCGTTCCGGTTCGCCGGTGGGTTATGACGACGACGTGGCCGGCAGCCGGACCTTTCAAAACCTCGCCGGACGGCTCGGCACCGCCGACGATCAAGCCAAGGCGGCATTATTTCTAGTTAGCGACGATTCCAGTTTCATCATCGGTCATCCGCTGATCGTCGACGGCGGCGTGATGGCGACGGCTAATTTCCCGCGCGAACAGTTTCAGAAGTAAATCTGAATTCGTTCGAACCGTTCCAATCGTTCAAAACGATTGAGTAGGATGCCGACTATGCGCAAGCTTGTTTCAGCCTGGTTGACGATCATTCTCGCGTTGGCGATTAGCTCCGATTCCCATTCGGCAACCCCGCCGCGCAGAGCGGTTATCGGCCACGCGGCGCTCAATGCCCGCTTGGCGCCGCTGTGGGTGGCGGAGGATTTCGGTTTTTTCGTTAAGTATGGCGTCAACGCCAACGCGATCTTCATCCGCCAAGCGCCGGTGTTAGTCGCGGCGCTCACCGCCGGCGATGTCCACGCCGCCTACACCGGCGGGACTACCGTGCTAACCGCGGTGACCGGCGGCGCCGATCTGAAAACCGTCGCGACGCTGACCAATAAAATTGGCTACGACGTGGTGGCGGCGCCGAGCATCAAGACGGCGAAAGATTTGCGCGGCAAAAAAGTCGGTGTGCAGACCCTGGCCGGTACCGTCTGGATGGGCGCGATGCTCGGGTTGGAATACTTGGGGTTAGATCCCGAGCGCGACAAAATAACTTTTCTCGTCATCGGCGATCAGACCGTGGCGACCCAGGCTCTCGAAGCGGGGCAGATCGACATGACCGTGCTCGACGGCGTGTTCAGCCGGCGGCTCAAGCAAAAAGGATTTAATATTCTCGCCGAGCTCGGCAAGGCGAACATTCCATTTTCCTCCCAAGGTTTGGTGGCGCGCGGCGCGACCTTGCGCGATCAGCGCGATTTGATCGAAAGCCTCCTCAAGGGACTGCTCGAAGGCATGGTTTTTTGTTTGTCGCCGCGAAACAAGCCAGCGGTGGTGGCGACGATCATGAAGCGGTTGAAGCTCAACGACACCGCCTCCGCTGAAGAAGGTTATCTCGACGTGATCAACGGCGTCGAGCGCAAACCGTTTCCGACGCTAGATGGCCTGCGCAACATTCAGCGCTTGATGAAGCTGCGCAATCCAGCCATCGAGAAATTCAAAGTCGAAGAGATGATCGACGATCGGATATTGCGCCAGTTGGACGCCAGCGGGTTCATCGACGGTTTGACGAAAATTTACCCAGCAAAATAGTTTTTAAGGAATCTGTTTCCCCTGCCGTCATACCGGCGCAGGCCGGTATCTATCCTCAACCGCCCAACCTGGATACCGTTCTCCAACGGTATGACGGATTCTGTCCGTCACCTGGATGCCGGCCTGCGCCGGCATGACGGCATTTTTTATTGTGACGCATAACCAGGTACCGTCGCTTTTCTATCGAGAGATCAAGCGTCGCTAGCGAAACAGCGGTAAGGCGGCGATGCGTCGGTCGATGTCGGCCATGATCTTTTTGTATTCCTTGCTCTCCACGCTGTCGAAGCGGCGCTTGAAGTCTTCCGCCGACAGGAACGGCGGCAGGTCGGCGGTGGCGGGCAGGATATCTTGTTCGCGTAATCCATTGCCGAGCTTTTCTTGCAATTTTTTCGCGCTGGCGCCGTAGGCGCCAAATCTTTTGCCGGCGCGATCGGCGGCAAAATTTTTGATCGCGATGCCGTTCTCGGCGCGGGCGTCTTCGATTTCTTTGTACACGCCGACCGCTTGCGCGAAAGCGCCGCCGGCGTTGGCGGCCAAGGATGCGGCGGTGATGAAGTGGCGGGGGAATTCTTCCGGGGTGTCGAGCACGACGCGATGTTTGGCCGGTGCCGGCCAACTTTTCGCGTCGGGGAGGATAGCGTCCAACGGTTTGGCGGTGACGTAGTGCATGAGAATAAATAATGCGGCGCGATTTTCCACTGCCGCGTCGCCGCTCGCCGAACGCTCAGCGGCGAGTTTTAACATCGCCACGAGCAAATCGGTCAACGGCAAATCAGCTTTTTTCGCTGATTGGACAACCTCCGCCAAGCGTTCTTGATAGGCGCGCAGCTGCTCTTGATTCTTGCGCGGGATGAGCACGGCGCGCAGTTGATCGCCTAGATTAGCTTGCCACTGATAGGTCACCGCCATCCGGGCTTCGTTAATACTGACTTTTTTCACCGCGTCGATGAACGCCTGGTAATCAAGATCCGGTTGAAACCACGACAAGATTCGCGGCGCGACCCAGCGCGCCAGCCACGCCGGCACCGTCAGCTGGCCGATGCGCAGAGACTCCAAGTCGGCGCTGGGATCGTTTTCCGCCAGCGCCGCGTCGACATTCACAAATAGTGGAATCGGGATCAGCGGCAGGCGCAGACTCGCGCCGGCGTTAAAGTTGGCGCGGCGCAATTCGACGCGCGCGCTGCCATGGGCAAACTGCTGCGCCAAGTAGTTGGCGGCGAGGTCGAGGTCGGCGGCGCTGGTGGCTACAGTTCTCGTCTCACCGGACTTGAGTTTGCGCGGATCGTTGTTATCGAGAATGCGCTTGGCGCGCTCGACGCTCGCCGGCGTGACCGACGCCGCGCGCTCGATGGTCGGATGACCGTCGACGGCGAGATAGAGCGCGAAGGCGAGGGCCACCGGGGTTAGAAAAATCAGCAGGAAGATCAGCTTGAAGAAAAATCGCATCTTGTTGCCTCGGCTGAAATTAGGCGATCTGAAGAAAATTTGCCAGAAAAAAACTGGCTCAGTGGATTGCTTGAGTCCGTTCTTCAACCAATGGCTATCCTGCCGGTTATGATCTAATCAGACGGCGCGCAAGGAGAGACGGAAAATCTCGACGGCCATCGGCGATTAGATAGATGTAGACTTGTTTCTCGATAACTCGGTAGATGATTCGATAGGGTTTGAAGAATAATTACCGATATTCCCGTATCCCGAGCGCGGAAAGCTCCTTTGGGTAAGAGCCTCGGTCCAGGCGGTTATTCAGGCTCTCGATAACATCGGCGATGCGGTTAAGTAGGTTTTCGGCTCTGCCTGGAATGTCGTGTTCGACTACGTACCTGTAGATTTCTTCGAGATCGACATTTGCATCGTCGGTGAGCAGCACTTCGAAGCTCATCAGTCACGCGCCTTCAGTGTCCTCAGCCGCTTGATCGCGGCCTGCGCTGATATCACCTTGCCGTCCTCGATCTGCCGGTTTCCCAGGGCGAGAATTTTCAGCAGCGCCATGGTGTCTTGGGTTTGTTCGTAGGACGCAACGTCCTGGATGACCGCCGTGGCGACGCCGTTCTGAGTGATCACCAGCGGCTCGCGCCGTTCGGTCATCTGGCGAATCACTGCCGCGGTATTGGCTTTCAAATAACTGATGGGTTTAATTTGATCGGACAATTTCATCGAAAGTACCTCATTGCGATAAACCAAATATAGACTGAATTCAGTCTGATCTCAATCTTTCTTCCGCTCAAGCCAGCTCAGACTTCAACCAATTGACGATGGTCGGAAAGGTCTGCGGCGTTTGGCCCATGTGGCCGCCGGGGAAGACCCGCGCTGATTTTGGTGTGCCGTATTCCAACAAAATGTAGAGATCGGCGATCGGCGTTTGCAGGTCGTCTTTGCCGTTGACGATGAGCATGGGGCAGGACGGTTTGTCGAGCCAGCCTTGATCTTTCAATCTAATATTCTCCGCTGCTTGCGGCGGGCACAACTAAATGGGGTTTCCAAAGGGGGCGAGCATCCCCTTTGGTCGCGAGCGGGGTTCATACCCCGATCGCGAAATGCCGAGTTGATAACTCGGACCAGGGTTTGAACAGGTCGGTGAATTTTTCCACGCCGAACAGGCGGCAGCGGGCGATGTCGTGGTCCATCAAATAACTTTCCGCGTTGGTCGATTCGCGCAGCCATTCTTCTTGGAAAAAATAATGCACGCCGCCGCCCCAGACGATCGCCGCGCGCAACCGTTTGGCTTCGACGTGGGCCATCTTGGCCGACCAGTAGCCGCCGAAGCTGCGGCCCATGATGGCGATTCTTTTCGCATCGACATCAGGCCGCGTTTCCAAAAAATCGATCACGGCGCTGAAGATCGACTCGGCGGTGGGCGAGGCTTTGATCGGACACTCGCCGACACCGGGCATGTCGACGGCGCAACTCGCTATTCCCGTCTGCTGCAAGCCTTCGTCGTATTCGTAGCTTTCCGCTTTGAACGAATCGATGCCGCCGAAGTTGATCACGATCGCATGTTGCTTGCCGTCTTTCGGCACGCGCACGTAGATGGGAATCTTGCCGACCTTCGAGTCGATTTCGATTCTTTCCAACACCGGCTCGAAATATTTGCCGGCCTTTTCATAAACTTCTAAACTTTTGCGGAAGCACTCCATTTTTCCCGGCGTGTGCGGCGTCGGGTAGCGGCCGGTGGCGTAGTAAGCGTAAGCTTGTACATAGGCTTCGCGGGCTTCTTTGAACCTGCCTTCCTTCTCGAACTGAATGCCCTGTGCTTCGTAGGGCCGAGCGACGCGCGACCACTCCTTGGCCCAGAGTTCGGGATCTTTGCTGGTGAGATTGGCGAGCACCGATTCGACGTCGGCGCCTTTGGCGTGACGAAAAGTGTTGCGCTTGCCGGTGCGCGAGCGGATCATCGCTTTGATTTCGTCGAGATTTTTGCCCCGGCCCATGAATGCCTCCTTGGCGGTCGTTCAATAAACTAAGTCACTTCGCGGCCGGGGTATGGATCCTGGCCTTGATGTGTAATCTCCTTTGGATAGCCCATTTGATGATTCCACCCTGCTACCAGCGTAGTCGATAACAAAATGGTTCGAACCGTTCAAACTGTTTATGTTGGCAGTTTGACGATTTAATGCTATGGGAGATGCAATTCGTGAAATTTCGCCTCCACACAGGTTGAATCAAGTGTGCGGAGGCCGTAAAACGTGAAGAGCAAGCAGCGGCGACATTGCCACCATGGCTGATCTAATCCAAGTCAAAAATCTCCAGACCTCTTTTTTCACCCCCGAGGGCGAAGTGCGCGCCATCGACGGGGTGAGCTTCGAGATCGCCGAAGGCAAGACCCTCGGTCTGGTCGGCGAGTCGGGCTGCGGCAAGAGCGTGACTTCGCTGTCGATTATGCGCTTGATTCAGTCGCCGCCGGGGAAAATCGTCGGCGGCGAGATTTTTTACCGCGGCAAGGATCTGCTTAAGCTCGGTAACGAGGAGATGCGCAAGATCCGCGGCAACGAGATCTCGATGATCTTCCAAGAGCCGATGACTTCGCTCAACCCGGTGTTTACCGTCGGCAATCAGATCGGCGAAGCGATCAAGCTCCATCAAGGTCTCAACAAGCGCGACACCCGGGCAAAAACCATCGAAATGCTGCGCTTGGTCAATATCGCCGACCCGGAGTCGCGCGTCGATTCCTATCCGCACCAATTAAGCGGCGGCATGCGCCAGCGGGTCATGATCGCCATGGCGTTATCGTGCAATCCGGCTCTGTTGATCGCCGACGAGCCGACCACGGCGCTCGACGTGACGATTCAAGCGCAGATTCTCGAATTGATGAAGGCGCTGCAGCAAAAGATCGGCATGGCGCTGCTCTTGATCACCCACGATCTCGGCGTGGTCGCCGAGCAGGCCGACGAAGTGGCGATCATGTACGCCGGCAAGATCGTCGAACGGGCGAACACCGCGGCGATCTTCAACCGGCCGTTTCATCCATACACCGTTGGCTTGTTGAACTCCTTGCCGAGCGTCGGCGGCGCCAAGAAAAAACGGCTCGACGCGATTCCCGGTGTGGTGCCCAATCCGCTCAAGTTGCCGAGCGGCTGCCGCTTCCGCGATCGCTGTCCGAAAGCGGCCGACGCCTGCGCCCAGAGCGAGCCGCAACTGGTGGAGAAAGAGCCGGGCCATTCGGTAGCGTGTCATTTTCCGCACACGGAGCTGAGACAGAGTTAGAAATGATAACAATGCATATTGCAGATTGCAGAATGGAGAATGCAAAATTGGGGAGCGGGGATTCGGATTTTGCCTTATGCATTCTGCAATCTGCATTTTGAGTTGAGTTTATCGATGAGCCTATTAGAGATTCGCAACCTGAAAAAGCATTTTCCCGTCGGCGAAGGTTTGTTCTCGCGCGGCAAGGGCGCGGTCAAGGCGGTGGACGGCGTTAATTTGACGATCAACGAAGGCGAGACCGTCGGCTTGGTCGGCGAATCGGGCTGCGGCAAGTCGACTTTGGGCCGGGCGATTCTGCGCTTGATCGAGCCGACCAGCGGCGAAGTGTTGTTCCAGGGTAAAAATATTTTAGCCATGGGGCCGCGCGAGCTGCGCAACATGCGCCGCGAGATGCAGATCATCTTTCAAGATCCCTACGCTTCGCTCAATCCGCGCATGCGTGTCGGCGATATCGTCGGCGAGGGTTTGGAGATCCACAAACTCGCCAAGGGCAAAGCCAAGCGCGACCGGGTCATGGAACTGCTCGGGCAGGTCGGCTTGCGCGAAGATCACTTCGACCGCTATCCGCACGAGTTCAGCGGCGGCCAGCGCCAGCGCATCGGCATCGCCCGCGCCCTGGCCGTCAGTCCCAAGTTCATCGTCTGCGACGAACCGGTGTCGTCGCTCGACGTATCGATTCAAGCGCAGATCATCAATTTGCTGCAAGAGTTGCAGGAGAAGATGCATCTGACCTATCTGTTCATCTCCCACGATCTGCGCGTGGTCGAGCATATCAGTCACCGTGTCGCGATCATGTATCTCGGCAAGGTCGTCGAGATCGCCCAGGGCGACAAAATTTATCACGGCGCCAAACATCCCTACACCAAGGCGCTGTTGTCCGCCGTGCCGCTGCCCAATACCAGCCAGAAAAAAGAGCGCGTGGTGCTGGAGGGCGACGTGCCCAGTCCGGTAAACCCGCCATCAGGTTGCGCCTTTCATCCGCGTTGTTCTTTTCGCGAAGCGCTGTGCAGCCAGAGCGAACCGCCATTAGATTTCGCCGCCGATGGCCACGGCGCGGCCTGCCATGTGTTTGGGCCGAACAAGCGCGCCTGACCGCGCTACGCTCGGAATTTGGATTCCAAATTCTCACACAGACCAATGCGGGTAGGTTTTTGATTGAGTGCGCAGCGTGAGGGGGACGCAAAGTAAGGCATCGCTCCCGATCGGTCTCGCACAGGCAAAACTACGAACCTTCACTACCGCACGGAAGGCAAAAAACTCGCAATCAATGTCGGACGGCTGGACCTGAACGAAAATTCGTCGATTGATCTCCGCTGCGTTCAGGTTACACGCCCGAGAAGTAGAAGCTAAACAACGGCAGGCGTTTTTGTTCGCCGGTCCTTTTGGCGCTTGCGCTGACGTTTATCCGGGATGGTGTGTTTTGCGGATGAGCGGATGAGAATTTCAGCGGCGGTAACGATGACTTCCAGCCGCTCGGCCATATGGCGAAAATATTTGGTCGGGAGAAATAGACCCTTGGGAGTGATCTTTATGCCGTCTTTCGTTTCCATGGTCGGATCGACGCGGGATTGGCCACTTCAATTGTTTTTAAGTGACGCAGCGCGCCCCTTTCAATGATCAACGGGGTCGAGTCTTCGGCAAGGTCGAGGTCGACCAAGCTATGGTTGGACCAGAACTCATCCTCCTGTTCCCAGGAATCGAACTTAGGAATGGCCCGCATTTTTTTTCTCATATCGCGTTCTCTCTTTACCAGTTAAATCCATGGCGGTGACCAAAAAATAGCGTCCTCTGCCTTGGAACTGTAAAACGATCTTGAGCAATCGGCGCGCCTGCGTTCGTCCAATGACGACAACTCTAACGGGATCTTGTTTGTGCCTAAGACGGATCGCCTGACGGTGCGCCAGCACCTCCTCGACTTCGTAGCGCCGAACTCGATGTTTTTCCCAAATTTTCTCCGCGATGAACGCCGTAACGATGAGCTGGTTGAGCCACAGTTCGGCATAGTAGCGCAAGTTTTCGAGAAAACAACCGGCGGCCAGCAGGTAGAATGAGCCCCGTAGGATCGGTTGGGTCCGTCGATTGAACTCCGGACCGATTCCGACGGAACCCATCGGCTGGGGCCGGAGGCAACTTCGGACGGCATGGGTATCGCTGGCTCCACCCATTCTACAAACTGATGTAATTCGTTCCGGGTTTTCGAACGCGAAACACAAAACTCGAAACCCGAAACTAGAGCTGCCGCCACCCCTCCTACCAACCGCCAACCGCGACAGATCGCGGCAGACCCGGACAATTTAAATCCGAAGCTCCGCGCTCAAGCAGATTTACGGAAACTTCATCCATGCTCTTCTTGTCTGACTACGGCGAAATCGATATTCATCGCGCTCGCAACAACGTTAGCGAGAGTTTTTTAGAGGCGTAGTAAGAGCAGGCGAAAATATCAACGCAGTGGAAGAGAAAGGGGCAACGGATATGAAACGGATACTCAGTACAACGGTGGCGCTCGCGGTGTTGGCGATATTTATATCGTCGGCGCAGGCGGCGATCACCATCAACAAAGCGGAAATCAATCAGGGTGCTGTTGTGGTGAACGGCAAAAGAGCAGCAGCCAACGCCGACATATTCTGGGAGGGCGACCCTACCAAAGTTGCGACGGCAAATGGAAAAGGTGCTTTCAATTTTACGACGACGAATCTACCGGCGGACTGCGTTGGACGGCTGAAGATAGGGACCGAGGAGAGAGACGTGGTGATTGCCGGTTGCGCACACCCGCTCAAGACGGGGCAGACAAACGACTTTGGAGTTACTGGTTCCGACGGTGATCTTGAGAAGGGCACGGCGCGGAGCTACACGGACAACCTTAACGGAACGATCACGGATAATTCGACGGGGCTTGTCTGGGAAAAACTTACGAGCGACAACGTAGGCAATTTCTACACCTGGGCAGACGCCTTTGCGGTAAAGATCGCGGCGCTGAACACCGTGCCTTGCTTCGCGACTCACTGTGACTGGCGGCTGCCGAATATAAACGAGCTTCAATCGTTAGCGGACTACGGGCATGTTTTGCCGGCCATCAACCCTGTGTTTAACAACGGCGTGGACAGCTTCACGCAATCGTCCGTCTACTGGTCGTCTACTACGTACCAGAGCAACCCGAACGACGCGTGGAACGTGAGCTTCTTCGACGGTTTCGTGTTTCCGTTCAACAAGAACTTCAACTTCAGCTACGTGCGCGCAGTTCGCGGCGGCTCTTAATCCTTCGGTACGCGCGTTGCGCTACTCAGGACAGGACTTGGTTATTTGGTGATTTGAGTATTTGTCCCTCGATACGCGCTTCGCGCTACTCGGGATAATCCCTCGTTACGGTTCCTGCGGAACCTACTCGGGACAAACGGATGTTGGAATTCCGTTGATCCTGAGTAGGCCTAGAAGGCCGTACCCCTCGATACGCAACCTGAGAAGGTTGCTACTCGGGGAAACGGGGTATGCATGCCGACTGCCCCGAGTAGCCACCGTTGCGGTGGCGTATCGAGGGGTGGGGCTATGCACTACTCAAGGTGGGCTGCGCGCTGGTAGCGGAGCGGCTTTTAGCCGTGCGGACCTTAGATCTGCATTCTGCGGCGCTCCCTCGCGTGGGCTACGTGTTCACCGCCGGTTTTCCGACACACCTCTCAGGTTTTTACATTAGAGCGGCAATAAATCGGGGCCTGATCGTGGTTGAGGCGAGCCAAGCCTTTAATCCGTCAGCCGGTGCAATGCGGCGAGTCCCTCGCACCGTGTCCATACCCGCGCGCGACCTCGCTGCGCTCGGTATGGCAGATTCCAAATTCCAGATTCCAAATTGACGGCCCAACATAGCAGTTGATTTAGGCCGTGCCGATGGTACAATTGCCTCAGTACTAAACAGCTTGACAGGACCGGCAGTCTTTTGAAGGCCTCTCGGGAGCGATTCCGAGGGGTTTTTATTTTGTCTGGGAGTTTTACTTATGGCAGACGCCAGCGTGCCGATGACGGGTAAGGGCCACCAGTTTTTGGTGGAAGAGTTGAAGCGCTTAAAGAGCGTCGAGCGGCCGAAGAACGTTCGTGAGATCGAAGAGGCGCGCGAGCATGGCGATCTTTCGGAGAACGCCGAATTTCACGCCGCCAAAAATCGCCAATCCTTGCTCGATCTGCAAATCCGCGACACCGAGGACAAGATCGCGCGGGCCCAGGTGATCGACATCAGTAAACTGTCCGGAGACCGCGTGGTGTTTGGCGCCACGGTGTCGTTGGCCGATGGTGACATCGGCGATAAGGTGGTATATCAAATCGTCGGCGATCACGAAGCGGAACCGAAGAACGGTAAAATTTCGATCAGCTCTCCCATCGCGCGCGCCTTGATCGGCAAGAGCGAAGGGGATGAGGTTCAGGTCCAAACCCCGACGGGCATTCGCACGTTCGACATTCTCAGCGTCGAATACATCGAATAGATCGCCACGCCGCTCGGGACGGACCTTTCTGGAAAGGAAGCATGTCCTTTTCGGCGCACAAGGCTGCCGCCAAGTTTCTCCGCCCACCGCCTGTTGGCGCATCGGTGCATCATTTCTTTAAATTCTCGACCATCCGCGCGGTTCGGTTGATCGCCGCGCTTTTCTGGCAATTGATTTTTTTCTCCGCGGCCGGCGCAGAAATATTCATCGAACCACGAGTCGGTTTTCACGGCGTGTTTCAACTTGGCCGGCCTTTTCCCTTGGAAGTCGAGCTGACCAACAGCGGCCGGCCCGCTGAGGGGCTACTCGAAGTCCAAGTCTGGAAAGGCGGCGCGACCAAAGGCGGGGCGCCCTTCGCGGTCAATTATCGGCGCTAAGTATTTCTCGCCGCCCAGGCGCGCAAGTCCGTGCAATTGACCGTCGATCCGGATTTCATCAGCCGGCCGTTGACGATCTCGTTCGTCAGCGCGGCGGGCCGCGCCAATAAAGATCTCGACCTGCGCCGCTACTTCGCGCCGGGGCCGGTGCTTTTACTGTTGAGCGAGAGCCAGGTTTTTACGACGCTAAGCGGGATGCCCAACAACCGCTTGGTTGCGCTCGCGCCGGCGGAACTGAGCGCTGATCCGCGCGCGCTGCTCGGCGTCTCCCATGTGATTGTCTACGATCAGTCGCTGCGCGATTTGGCGCGCGGCCAGCTCGCCGCGCTCGATACTTGGCTAAGCGCCGGCGGCAAGTTGATCGTCATCGGCAGTTTGAACTTCGCCCTCTATCAAGACGCGGCCCTCGGCCGCTTCTTGCCCGTGCGCGTCACCGGCACCAAACGGATCGCTTTTACTCCAGCGGTTGGCAAAGGCGAGCGCGCGATTACTCTCGCCGGCGTTTGGGCTCAGGAGTCGAAACT
The DNA here is from genome assembly GCA_009692615.1 of Deltaproteobacteria bacterium. Taxonomy (NCBI): domain Bacteria; kingdom Pseudomonadati; phylum Myxococcota; class Myxococcia; species Deltaproteobacteria bacterium. The sequence goes on from SHYW01000022.1 coordinate 22,301, forward strand.
TTTAAATGGTAAAGCGCTGCTGGAAGCGGACGGCTTGCCGCTGCTGGTCGAAGCGAGCCGCGGCCGGGGCCGCATCGTTTATCTCGCTCTGGATATCGGGCGAGCGCCGTTGGCGCAGTGGCAGGGTTTGCCGAAGTTTTTGCAAAGCGTGCTCGGACCCCTCGCTGGCAACGATCAGCCACTGCCCCATAGCGAGTGGAGCGACGCGGTCTTCAACCAGCTGGTCGCCAGTCCGACCTTTATTTCGACCTACGTGCCTTTCGTTTCACTTTTGCTAGCGCTAGTTGGTTATCTGTTCGCCGTCATCGTCCTGCCTTGGCTGGCCCACCGTCGGCGCTTGACGCTGCGCGCCATGATTGTCGGTCTGTCCGCGCTGGTCTGCGGCGCGGCGCTGGCCGGCTATTTTCATTTCGATCGCGGCGGCCATATACCGGATGGCGTGTTGATGTCGTCGACGGTGTTGGAAAGCAGCGGCGATGGTTATGTCGACGCCCAGGCGAACTTGGCGCTGTTCTCGACCCAGTCGCGGGTCTTCGATCTCGAGATGGCGCGCGGTTGGATGGATCTGACGCCGGTCTCCAGCCGGGCGCGGCTGAATGCCGCGCCGGCGCTGGTGGAGCAAGACAGCGGCGGCGGCAGCCGCTACCATTTGCCGCTGCGTGAGTGGGACTACCGGCTGTTTCGTTTGCGCTCGGTGGAGCGGTTTCCGCTGCGCGCCGAGTTTGAAACCCAAGGCGATCAGTTGGTCATGAAAATGAATAATCAGAGCGAGCACGAGCTGACCGATTGCTGGCTGCTCTTGCCGGGACAACGCGTCGATCTCGGCTCGATTCCGCGCGGCGCCAGTTGGCGCCGAAGCTTTTCGTTAACTGCTCCGAAGCCGCCAACTGACGGCGCGCCGAACCGCGCCGAGGTCGTAAATTTCCGCGATCTCAAATTCGCCGACAAGACCCGCGAGATTTTGTTTCACTCGTCGTTTTTTCCGCGTGACGGCGAAGCCCGCTGGGCCGGCGATGGGGCGCTTTTTTTCGGTTGGCTGAAAAATCCCCGGCCGCGGGTGCAACTTCACGACCCACGCATTCAAACCCAAGACTACGCGCTGTTTCGCGCCGCGATCCCGCTCAACCGTGGGGAGGACGAATGAACGGCAACCCGGTGTGGCGCGAAAGCATCGAAGTGTATTTCGCCGAAGGGCACGGCTTTCAGGTTTATTTCTATTTACTGGCGATTCTCGCGCCGGTGGAGTTCTTCGCCCTCTATGTGCCCTCCATGGACGCGCAAATGTGGAGCGGCTCGGCGAGTCTGTTCAAAGTCTGCACCGTCACGGCGCTGATGTTGATGGTTTATTTTTCTCTGCGCGTGGCGAACCAGGAGTTCGCTCCCTGGCGCTTTCAGCGCCTCAGCCATTGGCTGCATCAACAGGGACAGACGGCGGCGGCGGTCAGCCGGGCGCGGTTCGGTTTTTTGCTCGCCCATATCGGTCTATCGCTGCTGGTTGCGGCGCCGCTGTTGGTTTGGGCCGGCGCCATCGCGCGCACACCGTTGGCCACTATCGCCGCGGTGTTTTTGCTCTTGCCGTTTTATTCTTTGAGCTACGGCGTCTGGGGGCTCGTGGCCTTGGCGCTGTGGGAACGCAAGCCCGAGAACCGGCAAGTTTTCATCCGCTGCTTTTTTGCCGCCCTGGTGATTCTCTCGGCGTTGCTCTACCTGCCGCTCAACCCCATCGCGTTTTTACTCGCCAGCCAGTCGAGTCTGGAATTGTCGTCCCTGGCGCGCTTCGGTTGGCCCTGGCCGGCGGCGTGGATTCATTTAATTTTTCATCTTGGGCTCGGCGCGGCTGGTTACGTTTTGCAGCGTTGGGCCTTGCGACGGGAGAGTTAGCCGTGAGCGCCGCGCAAAAACTATTGGAAGAAAAGTTCGCCGCCGTGCTCGCCTGGGAGCGGCGCAAACGATGGGAGCAGATTCTTGGCAACGCGGCGGCATCGGCGTTGCTGCTGGCGCTGCTCTTGCTGCCGCTCAATGGCTATCTGCCGAATTTTGAATCGCGCTGGTTCGTTGTCGCTGCACTGCTGCTCATCGTCGCGCCCTATTTTTATTACCGGCAGCGTTGGCGCGGGCAGGACGACCGGCGCGCGCTAGTGCAACTCGACAAAGCGTTAAATTTAGACGAGCGCGCCAGCACGGCGTGGGAATTAGCGGCTCGCGGCGACGGCGGCGCCACGGCTGAGTTGGTATACCAACAAGCGCAGGAGCGCCTAGCGACGATTGAACCGCGCACGCTGCTGCCGCGCCAGTGGAATTGGCCGGCCTACACGGTGCTGCCGCTGTTCGCTCTTTGGTCGGCGCTGCTTTGGTTTGACAGCGAGGACTGGTTCGTTGAGCGGCAGCGCGGGCCAAAAGTTTTGGCCCATCAGCTGCGTGACTATGCCCGTGAGATCCAGGAAAAAGCTAAAAGCGAATCCCTTCGTGAGAGCCTCAAAGCCGGCCAGGAATTGGAAAAGCTGGCGCAAAAAAATCTCGCCGCGAAGGACGGCGACGAACAGTTGAAAAAAGAGTTGGCCGGTGCGGCGCAAAAACTAGCGGCGGCGGGCAAGTCGGCCAGCGATAAAAATTCTTTCGCGGCGGGGGAGAGCCAGCAAAGCTTGCAGGATCTCAAAGCCGAGTTGGAAGCGGCGCGGGATCTGTTCAATGACGGCGCCAAAGGCGGCCAGGAGTTGCCCAAACAGTGGATGGATCGCCTGGCAGGTTTGCCGCAGCTCAAGCGTCAGATGGACAAGCAAGCCCAGGGCGATCGCGGCGGGGGCGCCAACGAACTCAAAGCGTTTCTCGACCGCTTGAATCAACAGACCACCGGCGAGCTTGACCGGCGCGCCTTGCTCGACGCTCAACAATATCTCGAACAGATGATGCAATCCGGCCAGGGACAGAAAAATCAAAGCAACATGGCAAGCGCGGCGCGCGGCGAGCAAGAAGGCGCCGGCGACGGTGAGCGGGAAAAAAATTACAACAACCGGCCCGGCAGCGAGCCGGGAAAAAACGACGGCGGCAAATCGTTGCCGGAGTTTCGCGGCGGCGCGCAGACGCAAGTGAAAAGCTTAATTGGCGCCGGCGACAGCAGCGCGGTTTTTTTCAAAGGCAAGCCGACCACGGGCAAGAGCGAACTTGACCAGCAGGAAGTGGTCGCCAACTACCGGCGCCAAGCCGAGCAGGAACTTAACTCCGAGCGCGTGCCGGAGGCGTTGAAAGAGACGATTAGGAATTATTTTATGTCCTTGGAGAAAACTAGGAAGTGAGTTTTTAGTGTTTAGTTTTTAGTGTTTAGTTGTCGGAGGGGATTTCCGGTTCTTACTAACTACTGACAACTGACAACTGTATTGAGGAGCTGCATCATGGAAACGGTTGCGGATATCGAACAGCGCATCGCGAAGGCGCGGCGCGCTTTCGACGAAGTGAAAAGCGAGATGGGGCGGGTCATCGTCGGCCACTCGGAATTGATCGAGCAGGTTTTTATCGCCCTGGTGTGCGGCGGCCATTGTTTGCTCGAAGGCGTGCCCGGTTTGGGTAAGACTTTGCTGGTGCGCAGTTTGGGTGAGATTTTGAATCTCAGTTTTTCGCGCATTCAGTTCACTCCCGATCTGATGCCCGCCGATATCACCGGGACGCATATGCTCACCGACGATCCGTCGGGACGCAAGGTCTTCGACTTCCAACGTGGGCCGGTGTTCGCCCAGATCGTGCTCGCCGATGAGATCAACCGGGCGACGCCCAAGACCCAATCGGCGCTGCTCGAGGCGATGCAGGAACAAGGCGTCACCGTCGGCGGTAAGCTGCACCTGCTGGAAAATCCCTTCATGGTTCTAGCGACCCAGAATCCCATTGAAATGGAGGGCACCTATCCATTGCCCGAAGCGCAAGTGGACCGCTTCTTTTTTAAATTGATTTTACAATATCCCAACCACGCCGAGCTGTCGCGCATCGCCGATATCACCACCGCGGCGCCGCCCGCGGCGTTGCGCGAAGTTTTGGACGGGCCGGCGATTTTGCAAATGCGTCAGTGGGTGCGCGAGGTGCCGCTGGCCGAAGTCGTCAAGGATTATGCTGTGCGCTTGATCCTGAGTACCCATCCCAAGTCCGACGGCATCAACGGCGACGAGTCGTTGGCGCGGCGATTTGTTCTCTACGGCTCCAGCCCGCGCGGTTTGCAGAGTTTGATTCTAGCCGCCAAGGCGCGGGCGCTGCTGGCGGGCCGGCCCAATGTTTCTTTCGACGACATTCGCAGCATGCTCATGCCGAGCCTACGCCATCGCTTGATTCTCAATTTGGAAGCCGATGCGGAAGGGATTGGCGCGGAGAAAATTTTAGCTGAAATCGTCGAGAAAGTAGCGGAAGTATGAGTTTCGAATTTCGGTCCGCGGGGCCGCTTTCGAGATTCGCATCGGAGCGGCGGCGCATCGTTGGCGCCGTGTCGAAACTTTTTCGCCGTGCTCGGGTGAACCCACAAAGAAAGATGCCGCGGCTCGCGAGCTCTAAACCCGAAACTCTAAACTCGAAACCCGAAACATTCTTCGACACCGCCTTCCTGCGCAAGCTCGAGCGTTTGCACTTGGTCGCCAAGCGGCTCAATTGGGCCGGCGCCAAGGGCGAGCATGCGGTGTCGCGCAAAGGTTTCAGCCTGGAGTTTTCCGACTATCGCCGCTATCAGCGCGGCGACGATCTGCGCTACGTCGACTGGAACGTTTACCGCCGTCTCGATCGCTTGCTGCTAAAGATTTTTACCGCCGAAGAGGAGATGAATATTTATCTGCTGGTCGACACCAGCCGCTCCATGGCTTTTGGCGTCGAAGGCGCGCCGGCGAAGCTCGACTACGCCAAGCAAGTCGCCGCGGCGCTGGGTTACATCGGCCTAAAAAATCTCGACCGAGTCGGCGGCGCGGCGTTCGCATCGTCGCTCTACCAACCGTTTCGCTTGGGGCGCGGGCGCAAACAGATTCTCAGCATGTTCAGATTCCTCAATAAATTATCCGCCGGCGGCGAAACCAATCTGCGCGCTGCGCTGCACTCGTTTACCAGTGTATTTCCCCAACCGGGTTTCGTCGTCATCGTCAGCGACCTGTTCGATCCCGCCGGCTGGCGCCGGGCGTTGGAAGAGTTGACCGCCAAAGGTTACCAGCTACTGGTGATTCACGTCGTCGACGAGCAGGAGCTTTCGCCGAAAGCCTGGGGCGACGTGGCGCTGATCGATGTCGAAGGCGGGCGCGAGCGTAAATTTTTTCTCGACGACGAAATGCGTCGCCGTTTCGAAATCGAGCTGGCCAGCTACTTCAAAGAAATCGCAGCTGTCTGCGCCAGCCGGCGCATCGACTATCTGCGCACTTCCACCCAAGTGCCCTTCGATGAGTTCGTGCTTCAGACCCTGCGCCAGGTGAGCAGCGTCGCGTAATCGCGGCCGGGGTAATTTATGTTGTGGACGCTGCCCTCCGCGCTCTTGTTGCTCGCCGCGGCGCTGCCGCTGATCGTTTTTCTCCATAGTCTCAAACCGCGCGGTGTGAAGCTTGGCACGACCACGCTGTTTATCTGGGAGCGGGTGTTGCGCGAGCGGCCGCTGCGCACGCGCTTGGGCTGGCTGTTGCGAAAAAATCTACTGCTGATCTTGCAACTGCTCGCGGCCACGGCGTTGATCGCGGCGTTGGCCGATCCTTCGCTGATTCACTTCGGTTCGCAGTCCGGCGATCTGGTCGTGGTCATCGATCTGAGCGCGAGCATGAAGGCCAAGGGCAGCAAGGGAATGCGTTTCGACGCCGCGCGCCGGGAATTTGTTGCGCTGGTCGACGGCATGTCTAGCGGGCAGAAGATGTTGGTGATCGGCGCCGGCGCCCAGCCGCGTTTGCTGGTGCCGTTCAGCGCCGACCAACGGCGCTTGCGCGAGCTTGGGCGCAGTTTAACCGCCACCGATGCGCCGGGGCGGGTCAAGGAGGCGATTCTTTTCGCTCACGCCTTTGTCAAGCGCGCCAGCGCCGACCGCGTGGTCGTGATCAGCGACGGCGCTTTTAGCGGCGCCGAAGAGTTCGCCAAATCGACTGCCCAGGTCAAGTTCATCAAAGTCGACGGCGGAGAAAATAATCTCGCCATCGTCGGATTCGAAGTGCGCCGCCCACTCGATCATCCGGCCAACGGCGAAATTCTCGTTCATGTGCGTAACTTCACCGCTAAGCCGATGCGCGTGCCTTTGACGTTAAGCGTGGGCGCAAAAGTCTTGCGCCGGGAAATCATCGACATCGGCGCCGATGGCCGGCGCGTGCTGATTTATCCGCTGGAGCAAAGCTGGTCCGGCCCACTGACCGCGGCGCTGGAGGTCGACGACGATTTCGCCACCGACAATCGCGCTTACCTAGCCGTCGACGACGCGCCGCTTTTGCATTTGCTTTACGTCGGCCCGGGCAATCCTTATTTGAGTAATCTGCTGCGTTTCTTTGCCCACGTTGAATTGACCGCGGCACCGGCTTGGGACGGCGAAATGGCGCGGCAAAACTATGACGTGATTATTTTCGATCGCGTCGCCGCGCCGGCATTGACTCAGGGAAATTTTATTTTCATCGATACGCTGGCGGCCAATTTGCCGCTGCAAGGGCGCGGCAAGAGCGACCACCCGCGGTTGAGCGCGCCGTTGGCGAAGCATCCGATCACCGAAGGATTGGCATTGGGCGAACTGCGCGTGCGCCAAGCGCTGCGCGTGGCGCTGACAGGTTCAGCTACGGTTTTGGCGCAGTCCAGCGACGGACCGCTGATGGTCGCTGTGGAACGCGGCCGGCTGCGCGCGGTTTTTATCGGCTTCGATCTCATGGAGTCGGATTTGCCTTTGCGCGTGGCGTTTCCGGTGTTGCTGCATAATTTACTCGAATGGTTTCAACCGGCGCGGTTAGAATTTCCCGGCCAAAGCGCGCCGGCGGGAACGGCCTTGGCGCTGCGTTTGCCAGCGAGCGACGACAGCGTCGAAATCACCTCACCTTCAGGCAAGAAAGAAATATTGCCGGCGGCGGCGCGGCCGCTGCGTTTCGCCGACACTGTCGAGAGCGGTTTTTACAGTTACAAAAGCGCCAGCCGCACCGGCCGCTTCGCGGTCAATCTGTTGGACGAGAGCGAGTCGAATATTTCGCCGCCAGCTAACTTGACCGGCGCCAGGGAGGCGAACTCGGCAGGTAGCAGCACCGCGGAGAGCGGTTTTTCACTGTGGCCGTATCTTCTCGCGCTCGCGTTGCTGGTGCTGGTCGGCGAACTATTGTTCGCGTATCGCCAAGGCTTGGCGCTCTATCCGCTGCTCTTTCGCGGCGCCGCGCTCGCGGCGCTGGTGTTCGCCGCGGTCAATCCGCGGATTTTCAAATCGACCACCGCGCTGGATGTGATTTTCAGCGTCGATCTGTCACGCAGCGTCGGCCAAGAGGGTAGGGAGAAGGCGCGCGATTTGCTCGCCGCGGCGCAGGGTTGGGAAAATCCTCACACGCGCACCGGCCTGCTCGCCTTTGGCCGGGCGCCGGAGTGGGAGTTTTTACCGCGGGATAAAATGATTCTCAGCGACCTGGGCGCGCGCATGGACCGGGAGGAAACCGATATTCAAGCCGCGCTGCAAGCGGCGGCGGCGCAGGTCGGTGAAGGACGCCAGGGGCGCATTCTCTTAGTCAGCGACGGCAACGAGAATCGCGGCCAGACCGCGCGGGTCACGGACTTGCTGCGCAGCCAAGGGATTGCCATCTGGACATTGCCGGTCGGTTTGGCGCGCGGCCGCAACGAAGTATTTTTAAGCGATCTGACTCTGCCGCGCCAAGTCGATAGCGCTGAAGGTTTTGAAATTCGCGCCGTCATCGAAAGCGGCCGCGAAGCGCCGGCGCGCATTCGTTTACTGCGCAACGGCACATTGCATAGCGAGCAAGACGTGCGTTTGAAAGCCGGCAGCAACCGATTCAGTTTTCGCGACAGTTTGACCGAACGTGGCAATCACAGCTACGAGCTGCTGGTCGAGTCGGCGGACGATACTCTGGCCGAAAATAATTTGTTACAGGGTGTGGTCGAAGTGAAAGGGCCGCCGCGGGTATTGCTGCTCTCGTCCCAACCGGAAAGCCAGCGGGTGCTCGCGCGCGTGCTGCAGGTACAAGGTTACGCTGTGGTCGAGTCGGCGCCGCAACGCCATGGGCTGTCGTTGGCTGAGCTTTCGGCATTCGATCTGTTGGTACTCGATAACGTGCCGGCGTTTCAACTTTCCTACGCTAAAATGGAAACTATCGAAAAGTACGTGCGCGATCTGGGCGGCGGTTTGTGGGTGGTCGGCGGCTCGCAAAGCTTCGGCGCCGGCGGTTATTTCCGGACGCCGCTGGAGCGCATTCTGCCCGTCGACATGCGTCCGCCGGCGCGCTTGGAAATGCCCCATGTCGCGCTGCTGTTCGTGATCGACAAGTCGGGCAGCATGGGCGCCGGCGCCGAGGGCAGCACCAAGCTCGATCTCGCCAAAGCGGCGGCGATGGCGGCGGCGGACATCATGAATCCAAGCGATCAGGTCGGTATTCTCGCCTTCGACGCCAACTGGGATTGGGCGCTGCCGTTTCGTCAAGTCGGCAAAGGCGAGTGGCTCACCTCGGGACTGGCCGGACTGCAATCGGACGGCGGCACCGATATGTACAAGGCGATGGTCGAAGCCGAGCGTGCCATCGCCGCCATGCAGGCGTCGATCAAACATGTCATCGTGTTGTCCGACGGCTTGACCGACAAGGCGGACTTTCATTCTCTCGTAAGCAAGATGGCCAACGCGGGGGTGACCGTCTCCACCGTGTCGGTGGGCAACGATGCCGACGTGCAGTTGATGGCCGACATCGCCAAAAACGGCAAGGGGCGCGGCTACGTGGCTCTCGATCCGCAGACTATCCCGCAGATTTTTACCACCGAGACGCTGCTGATCTCGCGCGATCTGCTGATTGAAAAACCGGTGACGCCGACCATCGTCGCCGCCAGCGGGCCGCTCAAAGGCATCGGCCAAAATAATTTACCGGCGCTGCGCGGCTACGTGCTGACCTATCCCAAGCCGCGCGCCGAGTTACTCATGCGCGCGGACAAAGATCCGCTGCTGGTTTCCTGGCGTTACGGCCTCGGCCGGGTGATGGCGTTTACTTCCGATCTGAGTGGACGCTGGGGCAAAGAGTGGGTCGGCTGGCAAAATTTTAGCCAATGGACGAGTCAGATCGCCCGCGACACCATGCGGAAAATTCTCGATGCGAAATTGCGCGCTGATTTTCTTGCCGACGGCGATGCGGTTAAGATCGTTGCCGATCTGGCAGCGCGCGACGGAAGCTTTCTCAATCATCTAAAGCTCAAGGCCAACATCAGCGCGCCGGATCGCGGCACCAGCGCGCAATCGCTGCAACAAAGCGCGCCGGGGCGCTATGAAGGAAAATTCAACTCCGGTCAGCGCGGCATTCACTTCGCCACGCTCTATGCCGAAGCCGAGGGTGGCGCGGCGCCGCTGGCGGTCGCCACCTTGCCTTATATCGCGCCCTATCCGAAGGAGTACCGCGAATTGAAACCCAACTTGGCGTTGCTCAGCCGTCTCGCCGAGGAGACCGGCGGCGAAATGCTCGACGGGGAAAATTTCGCCGCCGGATTACAACGGCTCTACACGCCGACGCCGGGCAAAGGCAGCCAAGGCAAAGACACCTGGTGGCCGCTGGCAGGCGCGGGGCTGTTGCTGTTTCTCGCCGATCTCGTGCTGCGCAGTTGGCCGGTGCGGCGCCGCGCCGTAGTATGAGCCATTTGCTTGAAAGGCTCCCGCTCGCTACACTCGATCTGCGCCATCAATTAGCTAGCTCGATCGATTTGGAGGTTCTAGTTTGAAGTCGTTATTCATAATGTTTTCGTTAATCGTCTCGGCGCTGTTTTTCTCCTTGCCGTCCGATGCCCAGCCCCTGCAACGGGTGCGCGTGGCGCTGTCGACGCCGACGCCGCACATGGCGCCGCTGTGGGTGGCCAAGGATCGGAAGTTTTTCGAAAGACATGGGCTCGCTGTTCAGCTTATTTTGGTCAACAGCGGTTCGCTGGTGGCGCAGATGTTCGCCGCGGGAGAGTTGCAAATCACCGCCAACGCGCCGGCTTCGCTGGTCAGCTTAGTCGCCGCCGGCGAGAAGATTTCGTTTTTTTTCGGTCTCAGCAACACCTCGCCGTTCAGCGTGGTGACCCAGCCGAACATTCGCCGGGCGGAAGATCTCAAGGGCAAGAAAATCGGCACCGCTCGTTTCGGCGGCTCGTCGCATATCTCGGCGTTGATCGCCCTGGAACATTTAGGACTGGACCTCAATCGCGACCGCATCACTTTGATTCAAACCGGCGTCGATCCCGATCGTATGGCGGCGCTAGAGGCGAAAGCGATCGATGCGGGTATGCTCCAGCGGGTGGCGACCAAGGTGATGACCGGTAAGGGGTTTTACAATTTGCTCAACATGTTGCAATCGAAGATTCCCTACCAGAACACCGGCCTGGCGATGAAACGGGAATACGCCGCGGCCAATCCCAAAACCATCGATGGTCTGGCCCGGTCGATGATCGAAGCCTACGGCTATATTTTTCACCGGGAGAATAAACCGGCAGTGAAGGAGATCATCGCGCGCAATCTGCGCCTGCCGAACTCGGAAGCCGCCGAGGACTTTTATCTCGAAGCGCAAGAAGAGCTCGACCGCAAACCCTACCCAACCTTGGAGGGCATGCGCATCGTCATCAAATACGTCGCCGAGCAAAACCCCAAAGCCGCCGGCATGAAAGCGGAAGAGATCGTCGATGCGAGCTGGTTGAGGAAATTAGAGAGCGAAGGATTTTTTGACAAGGTGTATGGCGGCAAGTAGTCGCGACCGCTGCAATCGTGGTTGTCCCCTCCAGTAATATCGTCCCCTTCACTTGCGCGATCTGTGGCGCGAAGTTCGCTGCGCGCGACGGCGGCAAGTGCCAGCAATGCGGCAAGCTCGCTTGCCGGCGCCACTTCAAGAGACATTGGTTTGCCGCGCCGAGCCGCACTTGTTCAGAGTGCGCTAGCTCCAGCGATGCAAAGTAGACAGGGTTGCTTCTGCCATTTGAGATTTTCTACCCCATGGCACCGAGTTGGGGTATAATTACCAGGTCGGCGTTGGGCCGAATTGAATGGATTTATGGGTTTTGGACGTCTAACCGACGAGGGTTTAATCAATTGATGAACGGGCCGATAGTAAAGATAAAAAAGCATCGCAGCGGCGAGAGTCGCGCAACCAAGATTAGCTCCGAAGAGGTGGCTATGAAACCGGGAGATAGTCTAAAAACTACCAGACCGATTCGCTCGCAGAAAACCGGCACAATCCTGCCGCGGGAAGGGACCTTTGTCCGCTCCGTCGAGAATATGGGACGGCAGTTGATTCTCGTCAACTTCGGCGCGGAGTGTGAAGAATATCTCTTTCCCGATGAGATCATGCCCGATCCTTCCAAGCGCTAAGATTTCTTTCATTAGGTTCGCGCCGCTCGACTGACCCGCAGCGAAATAAGTAAGATAGTATTCACCACGAAGGACAGGAAGGTTTCGGATAATTAATATTCCGAACTTCGTGCTCTTCGTGCCTTCGTTGTGAGATCGGATTTTCCGATTGAGCACGGCTATCACTGCCTCTGGCATCATCGCGCAGATTTGATAGAAGGTTAGGGCGTTAGCCGGAGGTGCGCCATGAGCGAGCGGGTGGTCAAGGATTATCACGCCCATATTTATTACGATCCAAAAACGACGCGCGCGGCGGCGCAGAAGGTGCGCGCTGGCTTGACGCAGTTCAACGTTCAGCTCGGTAGCTGGCATGATGAGCCAGTGGGGCCGCATCTCGATGCCATGTATCAGGCGGTGTTTACGATCGATGAATTCGCCAAGGTCGTGCCCTGGCTCATGGTCAACCGCGAGGGATTGTCCGTGCTAGTTCATCCGACCACCGGTGGCGACGGTTACGGCGATCACATGATTCGTTCGCTCTGGCTCGGTGAACGGCTGAAACTTAACGAAGCGGTGCTCAAGCGCCACCAACAAAATTAGTTTTATCCAGGACGGGATTGTCAGCGATTCAATCGCCCGAAACTTTCCATGCAACGTATTTACAGCAGCAAAGATTCGCTGATGATCGGCCACTTGAAAAATGTCATGGCGAGTTTCGGTATTCAGTGCGTGACCAAGAAGCTCGATCTGATCAGCGCGGCCGGCGAGCTGCCGCCCATCGAGTGTTGGCCCGAGCTGTGGGTGATTGAAGATAACAAAGCGAACCGCGCTAAATCGATTCTAAAAAAAGCTCTAGCGCCGCTCAGTTCGGTGAAAAAGCCCTGGAGCTGCCTCGGTTGCGGTGAAAACATCGAAGGACAATTTTCCGAATGCTGGAACTGCGGCTGTGACCGCGCCGGCGTCAAATCTCGCGGCGTGATCAAATTCGCCGCGCCTTCACGTCGCCGTTAAATTCATTTATTCAACGTCAGTAAAATCGTCCCACCGACGACGGCAGAGCTGCCCAGCGCGGTTCTGAGCGTCACTTTTTCCAGATCGCGCAATAGAATGATCGAGCCGAGCAACACCCACATGGGCGTGGTCGCCATGATCGGCGCGATCAAAACCACCGGGCCGAGACTGACTGCGGCGCTGAACAAGAGAAAGCCCACGGTTTCGAGCAGGCTCGCGGTGACGAACGGAATCAGCGCCGCGCGCGACGGCCAGACGTCGCGTCGCACTTGTCCGGTTAGGACGAAGTAAGCGCTCAAACAAAGCAACGAGACCATGCCAACGATGGCCGAATAAGCGATCGGCTGGTTGGCGCCTGTTAAGGCAAAACGTGTCGCTGGATGGATCAGCCCCGACATCAACGCGGCGGCCAACGGATAGAGCGCGTCGGTTGGTTTGGCATCAACATTATTCTCGCGCGGTTCCCAACAGGTAAAAAAGATGCCGGCGACGATCAGTAAGGTGCCGAGCATGACGTTATGTTTGGCCGGCTCGCCGAGGAATGCGATCGCCAACGCGGCGCTGAAGAACGGATGGGTGGAGCGTAGCGACGACGAACGCGCCGAGCCGATGCGGGCGATGCCGATGTAGCTGAGCAGGCGGACGATCGGCAAGACGGCGCCGACGGCGATGAAAATCATCAAAGCCCGCGAGTCGATGGCCGGCACGCCGCCTCTGGCCAATAGGATCGTCCATACCACGACCGTTTGCACGATCAGCGATATCAACGTGACGATGAGCGGCGTCGAATGAACCAAGCCGACGCGGGCGTAGAGATTGCCCGCGGCGTAGACGGCGGTGGAAGCGAGGGCGACGAGTTGCGGGGAGAAGTCCATGGCGATGATGGGTTGGCTTGCGGTACATGTATCTGAAGCGGCGTCACAGTTCCATTCGCCGGTGGTTTGACCCACGGATGAGCGGATGTTAGAAGTCGCGAGAGTTTGCGGTTCGAATCAGAAAAATAGTTCGCTGCGGAAGTATCTGGGCAAAAAATTAGCAGGGAGTGTTCATGGAGTATCGTCAACTGGGCAATGCCGGTGTGCGGGTTTCAGTGGTCGGCTTGGGTACCAACCGTTTCGGCTCACCGGACATGCCGCAAGCGGAAGTCAACAAAGTCATCGACGCCGCGCTCGACGGCGGCGTGAATTTTTTGGATTCGGCCAACGTTTATAACGATGGCCGGTCGGAAGAAACTTTAGGCGTGGCGCTCAAAGGGCGCATGGACAAGGTCGTGCTGGCGACCAAGTTCAACTTTCCGCGCAAGACCAGCGCCAACAGTTGGGGCTCGTCGCGCTATCATATGATGCAGTCGGTGGAGCAGAGTTTGCGCCGCTTGCAGAGCGATCACATCGATTTGTACTACTGCCATCGCTGGGACGACACGACGCCGATCGAAGAAACCCTGCGCGGTTTGGACGATCTGATTCGCATGGGTAAAATATCTTACATCGGCGCGTCGCTATTCGCTTCGTGGCAATTGGCCCACGCCAATCTGTTGGCAGAGTTGAAAGGCTGGAGCCGCTTCGCGGTTTTGCAGTCCGAATACAACCTGCTCAACCGCGGCGTCGAGCGCGAAGTCTTGCCCTATTGCCAAGCGCACAACGTCGGCTTCGTGCCCTATTATCCATTGGCAGGCGGCTTTCTCACCGGCAAATATGAATTCGGCAAACCGCCGCCGCCGGGTTCCCGCGGCGAGTCGGTGAAGCTGGTGCAGAATCTCATGACCGAGCCTAATTATCGCGTTGTCAGCAAGCTCAGCGAGTGGTCGAAGGATCACGGCCGCGGCGTCAACGAGTTGGCGCAAGCGTGGCTCTTGGCTCAGCCGAAAGTTTGTTCAGTAATCACCGGCGCAAAGCGAGTCGATCATGTGACCAGCAACGTCAAAGCGGCGGATTGGCATCTAACGAGCGCTGAGCTGAAAGAGATCGAGGGGATTTTGAAGGCGTAGGAAATTTTACCACAGAGGGCCTAGCGCGGCGAAGCCGCAACCGAATTTCGGAACAACTCTCGCAAAGGCGCAAAGGCGCAAAGGTTTTAAGAAATAAATTCTTTTCCGAACTTGGCGCCTTTGCTCCTTGGCGAGAGGAATGCCCGAGTCCGAAATGTTTTGTCTGTCGGAAAATTTGCGCGTGACGCGCAAATTTTGAGATATAGTAGTACAGAGATTACGGAGAAAAATAGCCGGAATCGGATAATCCACCGCACAAAAATATTTCATCTTCGCTTCGTTTAAATCTATCGCGATCCATTCTATCGGAGCGCGGTTTTTCTAATCCGCGAATGAATAGACGCGGACAGGAATGTCCGTACTCCTGTGATCGGAATGACGGTGTGCGTTAGGGCGTAATGGATTGCGCCCGTCCGGTCCGGGCGCGATAAATCGCGACCCTACAAAAAGTCCATCGGACTCCGCTCGCATCTGGCGTTGTCGGAGGCCCCTCGCTACGCCCGTACGGGCTACTCGGGGAATCGGAAAATCCAATCCACACACCAAGTCGCGGTCGACCGCCGCCGGCTTTTTTGGCGGCGCTATGGTGTCAGGTATTTTCGAAAGCCTCTCGCTACGCCCTGCGGACTACTCGAGGAATCGGAAAGTCCAAACCGACTCCCCGAGTAGCGGCCGTCGTCGGTCGCGTATCGAGGGGTTCACGCCCGCTACGTCGGATTGCGTCAGATTATGAACGGTAGAAATAGTTGCGCTGGGCCGGTTGTTTTCTCGCGCTTAGGCGCTTTCGCCAATTCACGTATTTCCTGCTCTAGCCAGCGGATGTATTGGCGCTGGGTGTGGCGTTTATCGATGGCGGCGATGCACAGGTCGCGCACTGACTCAGCGTAATCCGGCCAGCGTTCGCGCATCATGCGCGGCATTTTTATATAGGTCGGCGGATCGTCGAGGAACAGCGGGTCGCGGGCGAGGGTCCAGATGTCGCATTGGGTTTCGCCGCTGGGAATTCTATCCGGATCGGCATCGCGCGGCGCGGTGAGATTGCCGCGGCCTAAGCCTTGGATCAAATGGGTCAGCTCATGGCCGATGGTTTGATAGGTGAGCTTGCACACTTTGAAGCGGATGATCAGCCGCGAAATAATTCCCTTGCGATAGACCACCGTGGCGCTGCCCAAATGCTTGCGCGTGTAGCCGATCGTGATCGTCTGATCTTTCAATTCGGGAAAATAGCGCAGCGTCTGCTCGATCATTTCAGCGGCGCGGCGGTTCAGGCGCTGTTTCATCAGCGGGGTGAATTTAAGCTGCATTTAACGCTAATTTGCCGCGAATTGCGGCTACCTTGATCCAATCGTCGAGAGTGTCATAATGGCCGTCACTTCAAGTAGGATTTATGGCAGAGGCAGAAACCGATCACAAGGAAAAAAGCGCGGCGCCGTTTCGTTCGGGCTACATCGCCATCGTTGGCCGGCCCAACGTCGGCAAGTCGACGTTGCTCAATAAAATTCTCGGCGAAAAAGTAGCGATAGTTTCGCCCCGGCCGCAGACCACGCGCAACCGCATCACCGGCATCCGCACGACGGAGACGTCGCAGATTGTGTTTCTCGACACGCCGGGTATTCATCAGGGCCATTCGATGATCAACCGGCGCTTGGTCGACACCGCGCTGCAGACTCTCGACGAAGTCGACGGCGTGCTCTGGCTGCTCGACGCCCACGATAAAATCAAGCAGGAAGAAGAACGCATCGCCGAGACCCTGCGCGGCGTCGAGACACCGGTGCTGATTCTGATCAACAAGCTCGATCTCGTGTCGAAAGGCAAGTTACTGCCGCTGATGGACCGATTGTCGCAGTTACTTCCCGGCAAAGATATTGTCCCGATCAGCGCGCTCACGGGCGACGGTGTGCCGTTGGTTTTAGAGATCGTCGAAAAATGGCTCGCCGAAGGCGAGAAGTTTTTCACCCAGGGCGAATACACCGACCAGAGCGAGCGCTTTCTCGCCTCGGAAATCGTCCGGGAAAAAGTTTTCAATTTAACCCGCCAAGAAATTCCTTACGGCGTCGCCGTGACCATCGACGAGTTCACCGAGAAAGAAGAAAAAGGTTTGATCGTCATCGGCGCGACGATTCACACCGAGCGCGATTCGCATAAAGGCATTCTCATCGGCAAACGCGGCGCCATGCTCAAAGACATCGGCCAGCAGGCGCGCGAGGAATTGGAAAAAATCTTCGGCTGCCGGGTTTTTCTCGAACTGTTCATCCGCGTCGATCCCGACTGGACGCAGAATCCAAATTTACTGAGCGAGATGGGTATATGACTCAGCCGGCGCTGGCGCCCTCGCCGTTCATGCGCAACCGGCCGGACAAGCTGCCGGTGGTGGCGATCGTCGGCCGGCCCAACGTCGGCAAGTCGACTTTGTTCAATCGCCTGGTCGGCGAACGCCGAGCGATCGTCGACGATTTGCCGGGCGTGACCCGCGACCGCAACTACGCCGAAGCCGAATGGGACGGACGAAAATATTTACTGGTCGACACCGGCGGCATCGAGTCGGCCACCGAAGGACAGTTGGAAGAGAACGTCCAGGCCCAGAGCCGCTTGGCGGTGGCCGAAGCGGACGTGGTGGTTTTTCTCTTCGACGGTAAGACCGGGCTCAATCCGCTCGATCGCGAAGCGGTGGATCTCTTGCGCCGGGCCAACAAGCCGGTGCTATTCGCGGTCAACAAGCTCGACTCGCGCCAGCGCGGCGACAATTTATACGATTTTTTTTCCCTCGGCATCGAGCCGCTTTATTCGATTTCCGCCGAGCATGGGCTCGGCATCGGCGAGCTGTTCGATGCGGTGGCGAGCCAGTTTGCCGAGCGGCCGGCGGTTGTTGAAGAACTCGAGCCAGAAGAGCCGGCGAAAAAAAATGATCGGCCGAAAGCCGATGAAACTCTGCGGGTCGCGATTGTCGGCCGGCCCAACGTCGGCAAGTCGACTCTGATCAATCGTTTGCTCGGTTTCGAACGTTCGGTGGTCGATTCGACGCCGGGGACGACGCGGGATTCTTTGGACACGCCTTTCGATTTACTCGGCGAGCCCTGCGTGTTGGTCGACACCGCCGGCATCCGGCGCAAATCACGCATCGACGATCGGGTCGAACGCTTTAGTGTCAGCCGCTCGTTGAATGCCGTGGAGCGCGGCGATCTGGTGCTGCACGTCATCGACGGCATCGAGAACGTCACCGATCAAGACGCGCAGATCTTGAGTTACGCGGCGCAGCGCAACAAGGCGTTGCTGCTGGTGGTCAACAAGTGGGACGCGATCGAAAAAGAAAATAGCAGCGTCGACAAGTATCGCGAGGAAATCAAATATCGGCTGGCGTTTTTAGAATTCGTGCCGATCGCGTTTATTTCCGCTGCCACCGGTTTCGGCGTGCGCAAGATGCTCGAAAGCGCGGCGCGAGTCGTGAAAGCCTACCGGCGCAAGGTTACCACTTCGCAGCTCAACCAATCGCTGCAACGGGTCGTCAAGAGTCATCCGGTGCCGCTGTTCCACGGCCGGCCGGTGAAATTTTACTACGGCACTCAGACCGGCACGCGGCCGCCGACGTTTACCTTCTTTGTCAATTTGCCGAACGCGGTGCCGGAAAGCTATCAACGTTATTTAGTCAGCCACCTGCGCGAAGCTCTCGGCTTGGATTTCGCGCCGATCAAAATGTTTTTGCGCGCGCGCCGCGAATCGGAGCCGGGCAAAAAGAAACGCTCATGAAAACCCAATGGCGAATCGCCGCCAACCCGCGTGGCGTGACAAAGTTGGCGCTCGACAGCGGCTCCAGATCTCGTTCAGCGCTCTCTCAACATTATAATGAAGCGCGCCGGCGCGCCGTCAAAGAGTTGCGCGACTATTTCGCCGGTCGGCGCCAAGCGTTTTCCGTCCCTTGCGATCTTAGCGAATTGACGCCGTTTACCCAGAAAGTGCTGAGCGCCGCGGCGAAAATCCCCTACGGCCAAGTGCGCAGTTACAAATGGTTAGCCGAGCGATTGGGCAAGCCAAAAGCGGCCCGCGCGGTGGGCAACGCCTTGGCGCGCAATCCCGTGCCGATCCTCATCCCTTGCCATCGGGTGGTGCGCCGCGACGGCGCCATCGGCCGGTTCGTGCTCGGTTCGGGGTGGAAAAAAAGATTGTTGGAATTGGAAAAAAGATTTGCAAAAACAGAAGCTTCGTTAAACTGCGGCGTCTGAGTTTGAGGCCCCGTTGAATTTCTCTGCTGGCCTTCGCTAAAATTTTACCTTATCATTTCGAACTTGACTTGGGCCGGCGTTGACGATTGTCGCGCGCGGCCGAGTTTGACGACTATGAATGAGGCAGCTTCGACTTCAGCTCGAGGTACTTCCGCGGCAGCGCCGGCTCGTGACCGGCATGCGCCTTGGCTCGCCTTGCGCCGGGTCAAAGGTTTGGGCTGCGTCGGCTGCAAAAGACTGCTGGCACATTTCGCCGAGCCGATAAAGATATTTTCCGCGTCGCGGCTGGAGCTCGAACAGGTCGAGGATTTGCGCGCCGATGCGGTTGACGGCATTCTCCGTTTCAATGAATGGGCCGAAGTCGATGACGAGCTCGCGCGGGTGCGTGCCGCGGGCGTCACGTTGGTCGGCTTCAACGACGAAAAATATCCGGCGCGCTTGCGCGCCATCGCCGATCCGCCGCCGCTGCTTTACCTCAAAGGTGAACTGACCGCGGCCGACGACAAAGCGGTGGCCATCGTCGGTTCGCGCAGCGCCAGCGATTATGGCCGGCGCGTGACGCGGGATTTAGCGCGCGGCTTGGCGAAAGTAGGATTCACCGTGGTCAGCGGCATGGCGCGCGGCATCGACGGCACGGCCCATGAAACGACTTTGAATAATGGTGGCCGCACCATCGCGGTTTTAGGTTCCGGCGTCGAGCGCGCCTATCCGCCGGAGCATGACAAACTGTATCAACGTATCAGCGATGGCGGCGCGGTGATTTCCGAGTTGCCGCTCGGCACCAAGCCGCTGGCGTTCAATTTTCCGGCGCGCAACCGGCTGATCAGTGGTTTGTCGCTGGGTGTAGTGGTCGTCGAAGCGACGGAGAAAAGCGGGTCGCTGATCACCGCCTCCATGGCGGTGGAACAGGGGCGAGAAGTTTTCGCCCTGCCCGGTGAAGTGGGATCGAGCCGCAGCCGCGGCGCCCATCGGCTGATTCGCCAGGGCGCCAAGCTGGTGGAAAACGTCGACGATATTCTCGAAGAGATCGCACCGCAATTGTTGCCGGCCAGCGGCGCTCGGCATGCCGCGCCGTTGGCGCTGCCGCAAAACACCGGCGCCGAGGCGCGGAAAATTTTCGCTTTACTGCAAGACGGCCAGCTGCAAGTCGACCAAGTGATTGAAAAGAGCGGCCTCGCAGTAGCGCAAGTATTACAAATACTACTCGAGCTCGAGCTGCAAGGTTACGTCCGGCAGTTGCCGGGACAAAAATATGTCGCGGAACGAGCCAACTAAAACTACTTCTGAAGGCTACAGGAATGAATTGAAATTATGGCAGCAAGGAATTTAGTCATCGTCGAGTCACCCGCCAAGGCGAAGACCTTGGAAAAATATCTAGGCCGCGATTATCAAGTCAGAGCGTCGGTGGGCCATGTGGTCGATTTGCCCAAGAGCAAGTTGGGCGTCGATGTGAAGAAGAACTTCGCGCCGGATTTCACCGTCATCCTCAATAAGAAAAAAGTCATCGACGATTTGAAGAAGGCGGCCAAGGGCAAAGAGCATATCTATCTGGCCTCCGACCCGGATCGCGAGGGCGAAGCGATCGCCTGGCATATCGCCGATCACGTCGTCAAAAATCATAAGAGCGTGCGCCGCGTGCTGTTCAACGAGATCACTAAAAAAGCGGTGCTTGAAGCGATCGCCCATCCCCAAGCACTGGACCGCGACAAGTTCGATGCCCAGGTGGCGCGCCGGGTGCTCGATCGCTTGGTCGGCTACAAAATCAGTCCGATCCTCTGGACCAAGGTGCGGCGCGGCTTAAGCGCCGGGCGGGTGCAGTCGGTGGCGGTGCGCGTGGTGTGCGACCGGGAAAAAGAGGTGCGCGCCTTCGTGCCGGTGGAGTATTGGTCGCTGACTGCGTCTTTGGAAGGGCGCTTGCCGCCATCCTTTAAAGCCAAGTTGGTGCAGTGGAAAGGTCAGAAGGTCGACAATAAAAAATTTCGCTTGGAAAATGAAACCGGCGTTCAGCAGATCGTCAAGGCGCTGGCAAGCGCGCCGTGGGTGATCGGCGCGGTCGAGAAAAAAGAACGGCGCCGTTATCCGACGCCGCCTTTCGTCACCAGCAAGTTGCAACAAGAGGCGGCGCGCAAATTGGGCTTTCAACCCAAGCGCACCATGCAGTTGGCGCAGCAGCTCTATGAAGGCGTCGAGCTTGGCAGCGAAGGCTCGGTGGGCTTGATCACTTACATGCGTACCGACTCGATTCGCATTTCGGCCAACGCCCTGAGCGCCGTGCGCGAACATATCAACAGCCAGTATGGCAAAAATTATCTGCCGGATAAGCCGAATGTCTTTCGTTCCAAGAAAAGCGCCCAGGACGCCCATGAGGCGATCCGCCCGACTTCGGTCGAGTACACGCCCGAGCGCGTGCGCCGTTTTCTGCGCCGCGACATGTTTCAACTCTATTCGCTGATCTGGGATCGTTTCGTCGCCAGTCAAATGGTGCCGGCGGTGTACGATCAGACCGCTTTCGAGATTCCCGTCGGCGAAGCACTGTTTCGCGCCAACGGCCAGCAGGTCAAGTTCGACGGCTTCATGAAGCTCTACATCGAAGGGCGCGACGAGCGCGCGCCGCAAGCCAACGGCGAAAACAACGAAGAATCTGAGGAAGAGGCCGACGACGCTCAAGAACAAGAAGGCGTGCTACCGAATTTACAAAAGGGCGATGCGTTAAAACTTTTGGCCATGGACCCACGCCAGCATTTCACCCAACCGCCGCCCCGTTTCACCCAGGCTTCGCTGATTAAAGAATTAGACGAGAAGGGCATCGGCCGGCCGTCGACTTATGCGGCGATCATTTCCAACATTCTCGACCGCGAGTATGTGGCGCAGAACGAAAGCCGCCAATTGGTGCCGACGGACTTGGGTTTTTTGGTGACCGATTTATTAGTAGAAAGTTTTCCCGACATTCTCAACGTCGAGTTCACCGCCGGCATGGAAGACCAGCTCGATAAAATCGAAGAAGGCAAAGAGAAGTGGACCAAGACGATGAAGCGCTTCTACACGCCCTTCGAGCGCGATCTCAAGAAGGCCGCCAAGGAGATGCGCGACGTCAAGCGCCAAGAGGTGCCCACCGACATCGACTGTGAAAAGTGCGGCAACAAGATGGTGATAAAGTGGGGGCGCAACGGTGAGTTTCTCGCCTGCCCTCAATATCCCGAGTGCAAAAGCACGAAAAACTTCAAACGCAGCGACACCGGCGAGATCGAAATCGCCGTCGAGGAAGTGGTCGACGAGGCCTGCGAGAAATGCGGCCGGCCGATGCTGTTACGCTTCGGCAAGTTCGGCAAGTTTCTCGGCTGCAGCGGCTATCCCGAATGCAAAAACATTCAGCCGCTGCAAAAGCCGGTGGACCTGGGCATCAAGTGTCCCGAGTGTAAAGAAGGCGACATCAAGGAACGCAAATCGCGCTGGGGCAAAATGTTTTACGGCTGCGATAAATATCCCGCTTGCAAGTTCGCTTCTTGGGACAAGCCGTTGCCGACGCCCTGTCCTGACTGCGACAGTCCGATATTGGTCGAAAAAATTCTCAAGCGAACCGGCCGCACGCACCGTTGTTACAAAAAAGAGTGCGGCTACTCGATCCAAGTCGTTGAGCAATAGCCGCAACAAAATAGGCGAAGGATAATTTTCACCACGAAGGCACGAAGGACACGAAGGTTTAGGAAAATATGTTTTCGAACTTCGTGCTCTTCGTGCCTTCGTGGTGAAACCATTTTTTCACGGTGATCTTTTAAGAAATATTAAATCCATGCAGCCCATTGTACGGATCATCGGCGGCGGCCTGGCCGGCAGCGAAGCGGCGTGGCAGTTGGCGCGGCGCGGCGTCGCCGTCGAGCTATTCGAAATGCGGCCGGTGCGCAAGACCGAGGCCCACGCCACGGCATATCTGGCCGAGGTGGTGTGTAGTAATTCTCTCCGTTCCGATTCGCTGTCGGCGCCCGCCGGTTTGCTTAAGGCGGAAATGCGCCAGCTCGACTCGCTGATCATTCGAGTCGCCGAAATCCATCGGGTGCCGGCCGGTTCGGCGTTGGCGGTCGATCGCGAGGGCTTCGCGCGCGGCGTCACCGAGGCCGTCGAAGCTTTGCCCAATGTCAAAATCATTCGCCAAGAAGTTGAAACGATTCCTACTGACGGCGTGGTCATTCTCGCCACGGGGCCGCTCACATCGCCGGCGTTGTCCAAAGACCTGACCGCCAAGTTGGGCGAAGAGCATCTGTATTTTTACGACGCGATCTCGCCCATCGTCACGGCGGAGTCCATCGACATGAGCGTGGCCTATCGCGCCGCGCGCTACGGCAAGGGCGGCGACGACTATATCAACCTGCCGTTGTCGCAGGAGGAATACTATCGCTTCATCGCCGCCTTGGTCGCCGCCGAGCGAGTGGCGACGCACAGCTTCGAGCGCTTCGTGCCCTTCGAAGGCTGCATGCCCATCGAAGAGATGGCCGACCGCGGCAAAGAAACCCTGGCGTTCGGGCCGATGCGCGCGGTGGGGTTGATCGATCCGCGCACCGGCCGGCGGCCCTATGCCGTGGTGCAGTTGCGTCAAGAAAATCGGGAAGGATCGCTTTATAATTTGGTCGGTTTTCAAACTAAGATGACTTACGGCGAACAGCGCAAAGTGTTCGGGCTGATTCCCGGATTGGCCAACGCCGAGTTCGTGCGGCTCGGCAGCTTGCATCGCAATACTTTCATCAACGCGCCGCAACATTTGTTGCCGACTTTGCAATGGCGCAGCCGGGAGACGCTCTTTTTCGCCGGGCAAATGACCGGAGTCGAAGGTTACATAGAATCGGCGGCCAGCGGATTGCTGGCTGGTATCAACGCGGCCAATTTGTTGCAGGCTAAGCCGTTGGTGATTCCGCCGGAAACCACCGCGCTGGGCGCGCTCTTGCGTTATATCGCCGATCCCGAGCGCAAACGTTTTCAACCCATGAACGTCAACTTCGGCTTGATTCCACCGCTGGCGGCGCGCTTCCGCGGCCGGGCAAAAAAGGAAATGATGGCGCGCCGCGCCTTGGCCGATATGGCGGCGTGGCTGGATGAAACTCACTGCGGTGTCAAGGTTGTTACCGCCGATGGTCCGCCAACTTTAGAAACTATCGCTTTGCCATGAGTCCACGCCGGAGCGCGTTCATCGATATCGGCACCAACGCCGTGCTCTGTTTGATCGCCGACTTGCGCGACACCGGCCGCTTTCGCGTGCTCGACGATTTGGCCGAAGTCGCCGGCTTGGGGCGCGGCGTCGATCAAAGCGGTGCGATCAGCGCCGCCGGCGAGCAGCGCTGTCTGGAAACTCTCGAACGCTACCGTGACCATTGTCAAAACCTCGGCGTCGACGAGATCGTCGCCGTCGGCACCAGCGCGCTACGCGATGCGCGCAATAGCGCCGAGGTGCGTGAGCGCTTGCGCGCGCGGCTCGGCTTCGAGATTCGCGTGATCTCGGGGGATGAAGAGGCAGCTTACTCTTTTCTGGCGGTGGAGCGCGGATTGTCTTTGATCGGCGAGCTTTTGGTCATCGACATCGGCGGCGGCAGCACGGAATTTATTTTGGGCAACAGCGCCGGCGTGACATTGGCCGAGAGCGTCGATATCGGCTCGGTGCGGCTCACCGAACGGTTTCTCCATACCGATCCGGTGGGCGCCGATGAAATCGTTTCGATGAACCGCGCCATCGATCGACAATTGATGCCGCTACTGGCGCGCTACGGGAATTGGCAAACGCCGCCGACTCTCGTCGGCATCGCCGGCACGTTTACGACGCTCTCTTCGGTGGAAAAACAAATGGCGCGCTACGTCCATGCCGAAGTTCACGGCTGTCGATTGAGCCTGGCGGAAGTGCGGCGGCAGATAGGTTTGTTTAGTGAGTGCACGCTCGCCGAACGTCAGCGCATCGTCGGCCTCGAAGCCAAGCGCGCCGACGTGATTCTCGCTGGCGCTTGTTTGATCGAACGGATCTTAATTTTGTTGGGTAGCGACAGTGTTGTCGTCAGCGATCAAGGCGTGCGCTATGGTTTGTTACACGAGCGCGCGCAAAGTCTGTAAATCCAGTTGACATTTTCTTGAGAATTCGGAATGATCGCGCCTTACGTTAAGACAACATGCGGCAATAAAATTTCACCGCGAGTTGGATGTGAAATACCGAGGGAGGCGCGTAGCACATGACGAAAGCAGATCTTATCGAAGCGGTGGCGAAGGCGGCGCAGTTGAACAAACGGACGGCGGGCGAAGCGGTGGATGCGACCTTCGAAGGCATCGTCAAGGCGATCAAGAAGAGCAAACGTTTTCAAGTTCCCGGCTTCGGCACCTTCACGTTGCGCTCGCGCAAGGCGCGCAAGGGGAGAAATCCCCAGACCGGCGACGTGATCATGATCAAAGCGAGCCGCACCGTCGGTTTCAAACCGGCGGCGGATCTGAAGCGAGAGTTATAACCATCGACAATTCTCGTATCAGGCCACCGCGGGCGACCGGGTGGCCTTTTTATTGCCCTACTTGATGCCGCGGACCTAGGCACGTAAAATAGTCGAAACTTGAAAATCGTTAGCGGCTGCGCGGAAAGAAAACCTATGTCCATCAAAACTGAAAAAATTTGGCTCGACGGCGAACTCGTGGCCTGGGAGGACGCCAAGATCCATGTGCTGTCCCACGCGCTCCATTACGGCACGGCGTATTTCGAAGGCATTCGCTGCTATGAATTGGCTGACGGCCGCTCGGCGGTGTTTCGTCTCGAAGAGCATATGCGGCGTCTGGCCGATTCGGGTAAGATTCTCGGCTTTCCTCTGCCCTATTCAGTGGAGCAATTGTGCGGCGCGACTAAGGACGTCATTCGCGCCAACAAGCTCAAGGCTTGTTACATTCGTCCTCTGGCTTTTCTCGGTCTCGGCGAGCTCGGCGTTTACGCGCCGCAAAACCCGGTCAACGTGTGCATCGCCGTGTGGCCTTGGGGCGCCTATCTCGGCGACGACGGGATAAAAAATGGCATTCGCGCCAAGGTGTCATCCTTCACGCGCCATCACGTCAACGCGACCATGACCAAGAGCAAGACCTCGGCGAACTATGTCAATTCGGTGCTCGCCAAAGCGGAAGTGAAAAAAGCCGGCTACGACGAAGCGATCATGCTCGACACCGAAGGCTATGTTTCGGAAGCGAGCGGCGAAAATATTTTCATCGTGCGCGGCGGCAAGATCAAAACCACGCCGCTGACCTCGATCCTGCCCGGCATCACCCGTGACTCGATCATCACCTTGGCGCGGGACAAAGGCTATGAAGTGATCGAGGAGCGTTTCACTCGCGACGAACTTTACATCGCCGATGAAGCTTTCCTCACCGGCACGGCGGCGGAGCTGACGCCGATCCGCGAAGTCGACGACCGCCAGATCGGCGCCGGCCGGCGCGGTCCGATCACCGAGGACGTGCAAAGTACTTTCTTCGAAGTGATCAAAGGCAAAGCCGGGGAGAAGTACTCCAAGTGGCTGTCGCTGCTGTGATCGCGCTGCGTTTAGCTTGACCCACCACAGCTGCGATTGGATCTCGGAATATCTCGCGCTAAGCTCGCAAAGGACGCCAAGGAAAATAGTAAAATCCTACTTCGCGACCTTTGCGTTTTTTGCGCGAGAAATATCCTAACAACTCCATGACTGAAACCCTCGATCCGACGCTGCGCGTCACCATGCTGCCGCGCGATACCAACGCGCGCGGCACGATCTTTGGCGGCGTGATCTTGAGCCACATCGACTTGGCCGGCGGCATCGCGGCGTCGCGCTGCGCGGCGCGCAATTTCGTCACCCGGGCGATGCGCGAGGTGGAATTCATCGCGCCGGTCTATCTTGGTGACGTGGTGAGTTTTTACACTAAGGTGCTGCGCGAGGGGGCGACTTCGGTGACGGTCAAGGTCAGCGTCGAGGCCGAGCGCGGCAAGGAGCCGCGCCATCGGGTGAAAGTCACCGAAGCGGAAGTTATTTACGTCGCCGTTGATGAAGCCGGTAAACCGATTACTTTGAAATAGCAATGCTGCACCGATCCCTTCGTCTGATTACTTTTATCGTGGCGTGGCTGAGTCTTGCTGTTGTCCCGACGCGCGCCGCCGACGAATCGGCGACACTGGCTGACATTGCGCAGCTGCACAAAAATGCCGAGCGACTGTATTTTCAATTCAAGCCCAAAGAGGCCGCCGCCGATTTACAAAAAATTCTTCAAGCCGACGGCCGCAACTTCGAAGCTCTCATCAAACTGGCGCGCGCTCATATCGACATCGGCGACATGATCGCCGAGAGCGGCGGCAACTGGAAAGAACGCAGGCTCAAAGAATACCGCACGGCGGAAGAGTACGCGCGTAAAGCGCTGAAGCTCGATCCGAACTCTAGCTGGAGTTATTTTTGGGTCGCCGCTTCGGTGGGCAGCGTCGCGGAGATGGCGCCGGTGGCCAAGCAAGTCGAGTTGGCGGCGGAGATTCGCGACGCCGTGGAGAAGTCCTTGGCTCTCGATCCCAAGAATGGCGCGGCCTGTCATCTCTACGGCGTGTGGCATCGCAAAGTTGCCGAGATCGGCGGCGCCAGCCGCATGTTCGCGTCACTATTTTTTGGCAAGAGCGTGCCTCAAGGGAGTTTGGACAAATCCATCGAGTACTTAAAAAAAGCCGTGGCGCTCAATCCCACTTATGTCGCTTCACGTTTGGATCTCGCGCGCAGTCACGCGGCGAAAAAAGAATGGCCGGCGGCGCGCGCGCTGCTCAAATCTATCCCGGAAATTGCCAATCAATATTTCGAAGACGCCAAGCACAAGCGTGAAGCGGAAGAGTTCTTAGACGAGATCAAGGAGCGCTGAGCGCGCAGGCCGAGCCGCCGTTGTCCTTGAGGAATTGCAGCGCGCTGTCTTTGACTTCGGCCAGCGGCAGGCGATGGCCGCGGTCGGGAAACAGCACCAAGCGGTGTGGTTTGCCTAAACTTTGCAATTGATCGCGTAGGCCCGTGGCTTGGGACACCGGGATCAGCGTGTCCTGTTCGCCATGAAGAATCAGCGTCGAGGATTGCCAGGTCGCCGCGTCGGTCAATAGATTTCGCAGTTTGGGATCGGCGGCGTCTTGCGGATTGAGCAATCGTCTTAGCCAGAAGCTCGAGGTGTCATGATAGAGCTGTGGCAAATCGTAGGCGCCCGAGTGCAGCAACGCGCCTTTGATGCCGGCAATCTGGCCGATCATCGCCGCGGCGACCACGGCGCCGCGGGAAAAACCGTAAAGATAAATTTTCTTGCTGTCGATCCAGGTCATGTTTTTCGCAGCCGCGATGGCGTCAAGCACGACGCGGCGGGTGACTTCATCCACCGGGCCGGCGCTGATGCTGGTATCGCCGTAGCCGGGCAAGGAGACTGCCAGACCAGCGTAGCAAACTTCGCTAGCGAAGGCTTCGGCGGCGGGCAACACCCGGCGCGCGCCGATGCCGACGAAGCTGTGGCCATGCAACAACACCATTAAAGGATAAACGCCGTCGCCGCGCGGTCGCACGAGAAATCCTTCGGCGCTGCCGCCGGCGCTGGGAAACAAGAAACGGGCCGTGCTGTTCGGCGCCAGCGCCGGCAGGCCGTTCAATGGCATGGTTGTCACCGTGGCGCAGCCGCTCAGAACGATCAGCAACAGCGGGGCGACGAATCGTTGCAATCCCATCAATCTTTACTACCACCGCCGGCCGGCAAAGCCAAAACGTTTGCACCCATGGGCGCCTTTCAGTATCACTTGAGTGTATGAAAAAAAATTTACTTCGGGCTTGTCTATCTTTATGGCTCTCGTGCGTCTTGTTAGCTTGCGGCGACGCGCCCAAGGCGGTGAAAACGCTGCGCGTCGGTTTCGTGCCCGCTGAAGACGCCCAGCAGGTAATGCAAAACGCCCAACCGCTGGTGGAGATCCTGCGCAAAGAATTGGGCATGGAGATCCAACCTTTTGTCGCCACCGACTACACCGGCATCGTCGAAGCGCTGCGGGTTAACAAACTCGACGTGGCGTTTTTGGCGCCGGCGTCTTACGTGCTCGCCAAGAGCGAAGCGAATATCAAAGTCGTGCTCAAGTCGGAGCGCAAGGGCATTCCATTTTACTACGCGGCGATTATCGTGCGCGCCGACAGCGGCATCACCAAGCTCGAAGACTTGCGCGGCAAGACGTTTGCCTTCGGCGATTCGCTGTCGACCACCGGTCATGTCTTTCCGCGTAAAATGTTCAAAGAGGTCGGCATCGATCCGGTGCGCGACTTCAAACAGATTCTCTACTCCGGCGGCCACGACGCCACGGTGTTGTCGGTATTAAATGGCAAGGTCGACGCCGGCGCCACCTACGCCAACTCGCCGGACAGCCAGGACACGGCGTGGATGCGCTATCTGAAAACCCCGGAAGAGATCAAAAAAATCCGCGCCATCGCCTTCTCGGAGCCGATTCCCGCCGACAATCTGGTGATCAGCAACGCCTTGGATGAGCGAGTGGCAAAAAAAATCGTGGAGGTTTTTCTTCAACTGAGCAAAGATCCCGCGGGGAAAAAGATGTTACGCGATCTGTACCAGATCGACGGCTTCGTGCCGGCCACCGATAAAGACTACGATATGGTGCGCGAGGCCTTCGTCGGCGCCGGCATTCAGCTCAAAGACGCGCTGCAGAAAAAGAAACCGTGACGATCCTCGAAATCATCGACTTGCAGCAATCCTTCAGTGTCGCCGTGCCGGTGCTGCGCGGTATTAGTTTCAAGGTCGCGCAAGGCGAGTTCGTCGGCATCATCGGCCTGTCCGGTTCCGGCAAGTCGACGCTGTTGCGCTGCATCAACCGCTTGGTCGACGCCACCTCGGGAAAAATTCTCGTGCCGGCGGCGCTCGCCAACGGCGCGGCCAGCGGCGCCATCGACATTCTCAAACTCAACTCCCGCGACCTGCGCCATGTGCGGCGCAAGATCGGCATGATCTTTCAGCAGTTCAACATCGCCAAAAGATTATCGGTGATCGAAAACGTTTTGTCCGGCGGGCTGGGCTACCAGCCGACGGTGAAGAGCACGCTGCGGATTTTTTCCCAGGACGAACAGCGCCGCGCTCTGACAAACCTCAAGCGCGTCGGCTTGCTCGAACACGCTTACAAACGCGCCGATGAACTCTCCGGCGGCGAGCAGCAGCGCGTCGCCATCGCGCGCACGCTAATGCAGCAGCCGGCGATCATCCTCGCCGACGAGCCGGTCTCCAGCCTCGACCCGAAACTTTCGCGCGTCGTCTTGGATATTCTCAAACGGGTGTGCCGTGAAGACGGCATCACCGCGCTGGTGAGCCTGCACACTCTTGAGCTTACCCGCGAGTATGCCGACCGCGTGATCGGGCTCAAAGCCGGGCAGATTTTCTTCGACGGACCGATTCAGGAACTTTCTAAGGTTGTCGTGGACTCGGTTTATGGGCAGAACGAGTAGCGGGCCCCACGCGGGGGATGAAGCCCTACATGTTTAGAGACTCGCCTTTTGCTTTTTCGTCCAGCTTCTCGATCGCGTAGCGATAACCGACCTCGATAATTTTCTCGACGCTCTTCCATTCGAAAACACCGAACTCACTGACCGGCGGTTCGAAGTATAGGTCGGCTTGAGCTTTGGCGTTCTCGCTGGCGCAGATGCCGCCGACGGTGGTGGTGCGGTAGAGGGTGTTTAAAATATTCGGGATATCCGGTTTTTCGGTGAAAGGATTGAGTTGCTGCCACAGTAGTTTCCAGCCAGAGACGGTGTAGCTTTCTGTGAGCTTGCTCTTGAACTCGACTTGTTCGCTGACATCGACGGCGTAGACTTTGCCTTGGCAAAGTTTCTTCATTGTCTCGACTGGTAAGTTATCGACTAGGCCGCCGTCGACCAAGATCTCGCCGTTGTCGATGGCCGGCGGGCCGATGCCGGGGATCGAGGTGCTGGCGCGCACTGCCTTCCACAACGTTCCTTCACGATGGATTTTCGCCGCGGCGGTGGTGAGATTGGTCGATACGCAGAAATATTTCGTACGCAGATTCTCGATCGCAACTTCGCCAAACATTCTTGCGAGCATTTGATCCATGCGCCGGGCAGAGTTCAATGCCACCAGCGGCAGGGTATAATTTTTCTGCGGTTCGCAGCGCGGCCACTCTTCTCGATTGACGCGCGCCATGGTTTGCCAATCCCAACCGAGCGCGTGCTGGGCGGCGATCACCGCGCCCATGCTGGTGCCGCCGATGTAGTCGATGGGAATATTGCGCTCGTGCAAGGCGCGGATGATGCCGATGTGGGCAAAGCCGCGGGCACCGCCGCCGCTTAGCACCAAGCCGATACCGTTGCCGGTGATGAGCCGCACCAGCCGCGCGACATCTTCGGCGACATACGGCACGAGGTGATGGTGCGCGGCGGTACGCAATGCGGCCAACCATGGCGCCATCGGCAAACCGGTATCGAACTCGCGCGCATGGAGCAGCACGAGCTCGATGCGCGCGGTGATCGCGCAGGAAGCGAAATAGTCTTGCAATCGCGCGATCGCCGCATGAGGCGGGATCGCTTCGGCGCGGGCGACGAGCAAAATGAGATCGGCTTGGCGCACGCAGCGCTGGGTCCACGGCGTGAGTTCGGCGGCGGCTTGGTAGACGACGGCATGCTGGCCGATTTCCAATGCGTCCAACTTTTTCGCTAGTTCTTGCGCGCCCGCTTCGATCCCGTTCAGGCGCGCGACGGTTTCTTCATCGAAGCGCAACGTCGGCCCCAGCCGCGCCAACCCCTGCTCGAGCAAATCCGCGAAGGTGACGGCTTCTTGGCTGCGGTCAAGCGGCAGCACGGCGACGGTTCGTACGTTGCTCGGCGCTGTGCCGTGGGCGCCTTGGCGTTGGCGTGCCGCCAGCTGCACGGCGAGCTGGCGGATCAGCGTGGGATCGGATTTGATCGCGCGCTCAAACGCATCGCGAGAGAGCATGGCGAGTTCGCTGTCGCGGATCGCGCGAATGGTCGCCGAGCGCTGTCGTGGCAACGTCAATATGTCATGTTAACAGCAACGCGATTATGTCAGGGTAGTGCGTTGGGTTGAGGTCGTAAGTTAGAAACCTGGCCATAGCGGAACCCCACCTTGTTGGAGTTGGTTCGATATAGGCCAAGTGTGTGCGT
>SHYW01000023.1 GCA_009692615.1 Deltaproteobacteria bacterium
CGGCCTCAACCACGGTGATCTCGCTGCGATATACTCGTTGAATTACGTCTAGTCGTTTCTCGTCTTTCATTGTCAGGGTTGTCATCCTTCCACCCTGACATAATTACGTTGCCGTTAACCCCTGACATAATCACTTTGCTACAACACCGGGACTTGGCTATTGTTGACTTGTCGCTCTCCCACGCCCTATAAACAAGTGAGTTTATTCTTTAGTGGGAGGTTACCAGGGTGATCATCGATTGCGATACTCATCTCATGCCGCGCGATGCCTTTGACGGCGTCGATGGCCGGTTGGCTGCGAGCAAGCCAAATTTGCTCTTCAACGACCAAGATCTTTACGTCGATGTCGATTTTCCCGGTTATCCGGCGGAAGTGGTGGGAACCAGCCCGCTGTTGGCGCCGGGCTCGGGGGCGATGTTCAAAAGCTTGTGGGAGCCGGCCGCGCGCATGGCCGACTACGACGGACGTCTCGGCATCGATCGCCATGTGATCTTGCCGCAGTTTTCCGGTTGGTGGTCGTACTTGATCGAGCCGGAACTCGCTTGCCGGATGGCGCGCTCGCATAATCAAGCGCTGCTGCGCGTGATGCAAACGTTTCCCGGCAGGATGTTAGGTTCAGCGTTGATTCCATTGCAGGATGTTCCGGCTTCGATCCGCGAGATGGAATGGGCGATGGACAATGGTTTTTGTTCGGTGGTGCTCGACAAGGTTTATCCGGTTAAAGAGCACGCCTACAGCGAACCCTTGGGCAGCCACCGCGAGCTCTGGCCGTTTTTCAAACGCGCCGAAGAATTGTCCGTGCCGATTTATCTGCACAACGTCCAGCACGGCCATCGCATGAGCAACTTGCCGGTATTCCAACGTGATGGGCTTTACATTTTTGCCCCGCAAGAAGGGCAGATAAGCTTAGTGTCGCTGATCACCAGCGGTTTGTTGGATGAGTTTCCCAAGCTGCAATTTATTTACACCGAAGCCGGCACGTCGTTTATCAAACCGCTAGTGCAGCGCTTGGATAAAATTTTGGAATCGCCGCCGGTGGATTACGACGATCAAGAGGTGCCGCTGTCGAACCGAGAGCTGACCTACGTCGGCGAACGGCTACGCCGGGCCAGGGCGCTCAATCCGGCGAATGTTTTTCTTGAGAAGAATAAAAAGCCGGCGAGCTACTATTTCAAGAACAATTTTTACTTCACGATTGAAACCGAAGAGCCGGAATTGGTCGAAGCGATCGAATTTCTCGGCGCCGAAAGATTTCTTTTCGCCACCGACTATCCGCACGACGATCCCGGCGGCCGGATGAAGTTCGAAGATGTGAGACTGCTGCGCGAGAATGCAAAAATTTCCGAAGCGGCGAAAGAAATGATTCGTTGGCAGAATGCGCAGCGATTGTTTCGACTGAACGCCTAGTCCAACCCAGTGTTAGAACTTTCGAAACGTTGGGTGAGACACTTTTTATTGATTGTTACGTTCCTGATTTTTTGTGGTGGCATAACGCTGGTTCTCGACTTGCCGCTGCGTCGTCGATTGCCAGACTTGTTGTTGATTCAATGGCTTGGTGTAGCGCTTCTTTTCGGCGTCGGACAGCTTGTGATTGAGTTCCTGTTTCAGCCAGTTCAACGCTACATCATTGATGTGGACCGGCAATCGGATCCGGGGTGGCAACGGGCGCTGCGGGTTTTGTTCCTGATTGCTCTTTTTACAGTACCAGCAGCCATGCTCATGCTTTGGCAGTTATATTGAAACACGAGAGGTGTCATGGCGATCCCTGAACGTTACAACACGGGCTACAACATCGGCGTCGGCGGCGCGGTGGTGCGTGATGGCAAGCTTCTCTTCGTGCGCCGCGCGTCGCGCCACGGGCGCGGCAACTGGCAGCTACCCGGCGGTTTCATCGAGCCGGATGAGACCATCGAGCAAGCCGTGGTGCGCGAAGTTCAGGAAGAGGCTGGGGTGACGACTGAAGTTGAAGCGGTGCTGGGACTGCGCAGCCGCTACGATCCCGATAACGGCAACGGTATCTACGTGATTCTTCTCCTGCGGCCGATCGGCGGCGAGCCGAAATCGGATGGCCATGAAACCGACCATGCCGAATACTTCACGCTTGAGCAAATCAGTCAGTTAACTCCTCTGCCGCCGGTCAATTGGGAAATCGCCCAGCGCGTGCTGGCACCGGATCGACGGCTGCTCAATCCGAAACCGTTGACCAATCTCAACGGCGCCAAGTTTACACTGTTCGTCGGCTAGGTTGTCCTGCTCGTGTTTCTGATTGCCGCGGCGATGAACGCGCTGCGCGCTTCGATGTTGTGGCTAGCGAACATGATTGCTACATCCTGATCGTGTGGGACTTTTTTGAAGACTTTGTTCATTGTCGAGTAATAAAAATTCCCATCCATATTCCCAAACTCGCCGCCGCCGGCAACCCCGCCGCACAACCCATCGTGCTCGAACTGCGTAAGCGCGGTTTCAAAGTCGGCATCGAACCAGAGCCGCCGGCGCCGACGGATTGTAAAGTATGGCGGGTATTTTCTTTGCGCCGGGCGGACATCGTTTGGCAGCAAAACAAAGGTCGCGTAAGCGAAAGGAGAAAATGACAAGTCTCAAGCGTATCCTGAAATATCTTTTGGGCCTGTTCTTCGTAACGGCTGGACTCAATCATTTCATCAGCGCGGATTTCTACCTCAAGATCATGCCGCCGTACCTGCTGGGGCGTCTGTTTCTCGTTTACCTGAGCGGATTCTTTGCGATGGTGCTTGGGGTCTCGGTTGTGATTCCCAAGTTCACCCGTTTTTCAGCGTGGGGTCTCATCGCGCTGCTGATAGCGGTCTTTCCCGCCAATATTCACATGTCAATTAACCCTGAGCTTTACCCGGAGTATCATCCGGCAGTGTTATGGCTCAGGCTACCGTTGCAAGTTGGGTTAATCGCATGGGCCTATTGGTACACCGGCACCGATGCCGAGAAAAAACCGCTACGCGATGTGGCCGGTCCCTGACAAGGCGCCGCACCTGACCACGTCCGCGATATTTGCATCACCGGGTTTAGGTTCCTTCACGCGGCCCGAGCACGTGAGCTGAGCGCAACTGGGCATCTTTCAATATCCCTTGCCGGGCTCCCGCGTGCTAAGTTTCTGCTGAGATATTTTTCCGGCGGGGTAGCTTTACGTAACTGCTTTTGTGATAAGCTCGCAAAGCAAGGGAAGAAGGTGGCTACCATGACGGTATGGGTCGAACTAAACAACGGGACGAGGCACATTTACAAAAACGTCAACCGCATTGTCGAGTCCAGTGACAAGATGGAAATTCGTGGCGGCACCGGCTGGGCGGACAAACTTCTAATGGCCTATGACAAGGTGCAAATAAAAACCCTGGGAAACTCTCCCTTGTTGTCCTTATCCCGTACTCAGAAGGTTTGTTGAATATTTCCCGTCACATCCAGGGTCTCTGCGCGATTGGTGTTGCCGACGCCGACTCGGCCCGTCGAGGGTTGGACGGTCAGCGGGGAGCTTTGGGCGTGGAGGTTGGGCGCTAACAAGAGCGCGGCGACGCCGATGGCGAGTCCTGAGCGGACTGCTGTCGAGATGAAATGTTTGGCTTGCATGACTTTGCCTCCTTTTGAGTTGATGACAATTAGTAATTTGTTAGGACCGTTTACTTTTCGATAAGCTCCGATTTCCAGTCAGTCGAAAACACATCACTCATGAACGACCGAAAAAGAATCGTGATAAACGTCGGACATCGTCAGTCTTCCAGAATCAAGATTGTAAAGATTGTAGTGTCAGATCCCGTTCCATTCCCTTTGATCTGGACTGGTGGCTGGTTTCAACGGAGTACCCATTTGAAGCACCGAGTTTTTCAACAGCCTGTAAAGATTTGACCCTATTCCCCTGCCCCCTTCTCTTCGCCTTCTCATCGCTTTCTGAATATAAATTTAAGTGCTCCCCAACCAACAATTCCCGTCCAAAGTATCACTGACGATTTCGCGTGTTGACGAGAAATCAATGGATCAATCGCCAACGCTACACCGATTAAGAGCGGCGCTAAGACAACCACGTTTCGGATCATCTCCTTCACAGCGCGTGTCGAATCTCGCGACGTTTCAATCGTGTTACCAAATTGCTGGTAACAAACTAAAGTGCCAAAAAACACACTTGATCCAAGCGCGACTACCCAAGCGAGGATCCTTCCAGTTTCTGAAAACTTAAGCACTGAGGTGCAAAACCAATCCGCTACAATTCCGCCTCCAATTGAAGCAGCCATTCCCAACTGAAAAATCGTCATAAAAGGAAGGGCTTTGAGAAATGTCGCGAACCCCTTCTTAAATCTCATATTCCAATTACCTGGCTAGTTTGGGCGAGAATTGCAGACTTTGAGGCGTTGGCAGGAGTTGGTTTGCAATCCAAACACTACCGAGTTCTATACCAAAACCTAAACCAACCAGCCCCAAGCCCGTGAACGAGCCGACAATTCCCGCGACTGGATTGACAGGGTAAATCGCATAACTGGCTGCAAGAGTATTCCACCCGCCCCATTGAATGGCAGCTCCAGTAAACATCCCGGCAGCAGCGGTTGCTAATCTAGTGAATGGATCTTTAACATGCTCTACCCAGCGTATGAACTCATCCACTGCCTGCCAATTGGGACTGGCATCATTCATTGATGTCGCTGGACTGTTGCGCTGTATCGCGTCTCGTGCATCAGCAAATTCCAATCCGCTTCGTCCGGAGTTTGCCGTTTGGGCTCCACCATTCCCATTAAGAGCATTCCACGCAGCCATTCCACCGTAAACCACAGCCGCGCTAATCGCGCTTCCTAACGCTCCAAACCCTACATTCTTTCCGAAATTTCCACCATAGATTCCCGTTGCCACCGCCCCAGTGATCGCGCCCGAGATAGCCGCCGCACCGACAGTCGCGCCAAAATTCCCAAGCGTAAAACCCTCGCCAACAATTCCACCTAACCCTTCAAAAGCTGCGCCGCCAATTGCACCTCCCAATCCTCCAAGGAATGCTCCACCTAAAACACTCCGTAGAGGACTCCCTGTAGTTCCCCCGCTATTAACCGCCCCGCCAACAAAGCCACCGATTGCGCCGGCTAGCACGGCAGGCATTCCGGCACCACCACTCAAGATTCCAACTATTGCGCCGATGAAAAATCCACCAAATCGCGACCAGAAACTCGGTTTCTTTTTTACGATTTTATGAAAATACCCGCTCGGATCAGTATGATTCTGCGGATTGTTAACAACGTAGCTGTAACGATTCAGATTCTGCGGTTCGTACGGCGTCTGGATGAACGGATCGGCGGAGATGAATCTGCCGATCTCCGCATCGTAGTAGCGGCCACCGTAGTAGTAGAGACCGGTCTCCGGATCGAGCTTCTGGCCGGTGAATCTTTGGTCGGGGTCGATGCTGCCTTCGCTGCGCGACACCGCGCCCCAGGGATCGTACTCGTTTAGCTGCACTCTCGCGCCGCTCATGTCGGAGACTACGTTGACGCTGCCGAGATGATCGTTGTGGTAAAAATATTTGTTCGTGCCTTTCTTCGAAGCGATGGACTCCCCGCCGATGCGAATAAACTTGGTGATCGTGCCGCTCGGATCGATCTCATAGCCCTGGACCGGATAAAGCGTGATGCCGCTGCCGTCCTTGCGCACCGCCGCGCCGCTGTAGTCGTAGTACATGCTGGTGGTGATGCCGCCCACCGCGACGCTGCTAACCCGATTGTCGATATCCCAAACAAAAGTCCGGTTGCCTCCGGAGCTGTTTCGTTTCTCTTGACCCTCCGCTTTTTTCCCTCTAGCTTAATTTTCGTCATTGCACGGGAAAAAATTTTGCTGTCTTCGTTTCATCCTCTAGTCGAGCGCTGGTTCTATGAGCGCTTCGGCAATCCGACACCGGCGCAGGCGCAAGGGTGGGATTCCATCGCCGCCGGCAATTCCACGCTAATCGCGGCGCCGACCGGTTCAGGTAAAACACTGGCGGCGTTTCTTTGGTCGATTGACCGGTTGATCAAGCGGGCGTTGGCGGGCGATTTGGATGAACGCACGAGCGTTGTTTACGTTTCGCCGTTAAAGGCGCTAGGCAACGACATCGCGAAAAATCTTCAAGCGCCTTTGGCGGAGATTTATGCGCTAGCGGGACGAGAAGGGATTTTGTTACCGACGATTCGCGTCGCGGTGCGCTCTGGCGATACGCCGGCGAGCGAGCGCCAGTCGATGGTGCGCCGGCCGCCGCATATTCTTATCACCACGCCGGAATCGCTCTATCTTTTGCTCACCGCGCCGCGCAGCCGGGAATTTCTGCGCAGCGCTGAAACTTTGATCGTCGATGAAATTCATGCGGTGGCCCAAGACAAGCGTGGCGCCCATTTGGCGTTGTCCTTGGAGCGGCTCGATCGGTTATGCGGCCGGCGCTTGCAGCGCATCGGTTTGAGCGCGACGCAAAAGCCGATTGATGAGATTGCGCGGCTGTTGGTGGGAAGCCGGCGCATTGGCGCGGATCGCAAACCGGATTGCGTCATCGTCGATGTCGGCCATCAACGTGAAATGGATTTGCGCGTCGAAGTTCCCGACAACGAGTTGGGGCCGATCATCCGCCAAGATATTTGGGCGGCGGTGTACGATAAATTGATCGCGACGATCGCCGCCCATCGGACGACGTTGATTTTCGTCAACACGCGCCGCTTGGTCGAACGTGTGGCGCATCAGTTGACCGAGCGCTTGGGCGAAGACAAGGTCGGCGCTCATCATGGCAGTCTGTCGCGCAAGACCCGGCTGGCGGTGGAGGAGAAACTCAAATCGGGCGCGTATCCGGTTGTCGTGGCGACCGCGTCATTGGAACTCGGCATCGACATCGGCCACGTCGATGTCGTCTGTCATATCGGCGCGCCGCGCAATTTAGCCGTGCTCTT
Source organism: Deltaproteobacteria bacterium (assembly GCA_009692615.1). Lineage (NCBI taxonomy): Bacteria > Pseudomonadati > Myxococcota > Myxococcia > Deltaproteobacteria bacterium. The sequence goes on from SHYW01000023.1 coordinate 6,909, forward strand.
GCAGCGCGTCGGCCGCTCGGGCCATTGGCTCGGCGCGATTCCCAAAGGCATTGTCTATCCGTTGACGCGTGACGATCTGGTGCAGTCGGCGGCGGCGATTCGCGCCTTGCGCCAGGGCGAGTTGGATTTGCTTCACGTGGTGAAGCAGCCGCGCGATATTCTTGCCCAGCAGATGGTGGCCACGGTGGCTAGCTCAAGAATGGCCGCAAAAAACGCAAAGGGCGCAAAAGGGTCTAGTGAAGAAGAAATTAGCGAAGAGGCCTTGTGGCAACTGATGCGCGGCGCTTATCCTTATGAAAATTTAGCGCGGGGCGAATACGAGCAGGTTTTGGAAATGCTCTGCGAAGGCGTCGAGACCCGGCGCAGCCGGCGTAGCGCTTATATTCACCGCGACCGCATCAACGGCGTACTCCGGCCGCGGCGGGGCGCGCGTTTGACGGCGATCACCAACGGCGGGGCGATTCCCGATACCGCCGACTATCAAGTCGTCGAGTTCGCCAGCGAGACGTTTGTCGGCACGGTGCATGAAGATTTTGCCATCGAGAGTTTGGCCGGCGACATATTTCTTCTCGGCAATCGTTCCTGGCGTATCCGGCGGGTCGGCTCGGGCAAAGTCTGGGTTGACGATGCTCAAGGTTTACCGCCGAGCATTCCGTTTTGGATGGGCGAGGCGCCGGCGCGGACTTTTGAATTATCTAAAGCCGTGGCTGAGCTGCGCAGCGCTGTCGCCGAGCGGCTGGCGGACAAAGATGCGGCGTCGCGCTGGCTCATGGAGGAAATCTCGCTGCCGCTGGCGGCCGCCGAACAGGTCGTCAGCTACGTCGCCGACACGGTCGCGGTGCTCGGCACGGTGCCGTCGCAGAATAAAATCATCGCCGAGCGATTCTTCGACGAGGCCGGCGGCATGCAACTGATTCTCCATTCGCCCTGGGGCGGGCGGGTCAATCGGGCGTGGGGACTGGCGCTGCGCAAACGGTTTTGCGTCAGCTTCGACCGCGAGCTGCAAGCGGCGGCCACCGACGACGGCATCTGCATTTCTCTGGTCGAGCAACACTCGTTTCCACTGACAGAAGTTTTTCAAATGCTCAAGCCGGCCATCGTCGAAGACACTTTAACCCAAGCGGCGCTCGCTTCGCCGATGTTCACCAATCGTTGGCGCTGGAACGCGACCCGCGCGTTGGCGTTGACGCGATTTAGCGGCGGCAAAAAAGTTCCGGTGGCGCTCCAACGCATGCGCGCCGAAGATTTGTTGGCCGCGGTGTTCCCGGAGCAGGTGATGTGTCAGGACAACCGTAGCGGTCCAGTCGAGCTGCCCGATCATCCCTTGGTCAAAGAAACCATCGGCGATTGTTTGCATGAAGCGATGGATCTCGACGGCTTGATGCAAGTTCTTATTGGTATCGACGACGGTTCTATTCAGACCCTCGCCATCGACACGCCGTCGCCGTCGCCCATGGCCCATGAAATTCTCAACGCCAATCCCTATGCATTTCTCGACGACGCGCCGTTGGAAGAGCGGCGCGCCCGCGCCGTCTCGCTGCGCCGCATCGATCCCTGGTTGGGACGGGAGTTTGGCCAGCTCGACGGCGCGGCCATCGCCGAAGTGTGCAGGCAAGCGTGGCCGGAAGCGCGCAATGGCGATGAATTGCACGATCTGTTGCTTGGCGTCTGTTTGCTGCCGACAGCGTTGCGGCCGGATTGGCAACCACTTGCCGACGAATTGATTGCGAATCATCGAGCCACGATTGCATCTTGGAAGAGTTCCGACGGTGATTTTTCGGCTTATGTCGCCGCTGAGCGCAGTGATCTGGTGCGTTTGGCGATTCCCAACGTTAGGTTATCGCCGCCCATTGAGTTACCGCTCGGCTTTCAAGAATCGCTGGTCAATGAAGAAGAGGCGCTTAGAAAAATCGTTCAAGGCTGGCTCGAAGTCAGCGGACCGGTGAAGGTGCACGGTTTGAGCGTGCGCTTGGGCATCGCCGCTAACAAAATCAGCGTCGCGCTACTCGGCCTGGAAAGCGCCGGTGTGGTGATGCGCGGGCAATTCACCGCGCAAGCCCTGCACGCTAACAGTGAGGAGTGGTGCGAGCGCGTCTTGCTCGCGCGCATTCATCGATTGACTCTCGGCCGCATGCGCAAGGAGATTGAGCCGGTGACGGCGGCCGAGTTCATGAGTTTTCTGCTCGCTTGGCAACATGTGGCGCCGGGAACCCATCTGCGCGGGCGCGATGGCGTCTTGCAAGTGATCGAGCAGTTGCAGGGATTGGAACTGCCGGCGCCGGCGTGGGAGCGGCAGGTTTTGCCGGCGCGCATTGAAAACTACGATCCCGGCGATCTCGAACAGCTTTGTTTGGCCGGCATGATTGCCTGGGGCCGCTTGCGAAGTGAAAGCGAGACTGCCGAGAGCGCGCAAAGTTTCGCTCGGCTGAAAAAATCGCGCCGCTTGTCGGCGCCGGCGCGCAATGCGCCGATCGCGTTTTTGTTGCGCGAAGAATTATCGTCGTTTCTCGAAGCGTCGACGGGACGCTTGGAGCAAATCTCGACGCTCTCACCGATGGCGTTGGCAGTGGCCCACTTCCTCGAACGGCAGGGGGCGAGTTTTCTCGCCGACATTGCCCGCGGCACCGGCTTGTTGAAAGTGAAAGTCGAAGAGGCGTTGTGGCAATTGGTCGCTCACGGCCTGGCCACCGGCGACGGCATCGCCGGCCTGCGCGTGCTGTTGACGCCGGAACATAAACGGGTCGAACGGCGCCGCTTGCGCGTAATCTCTGGCGGTCGTGCCGCCGAGCGCGTCATGCCGGTTGGCCGCTGGTCACTGTGGCGCCAGCAATCGGGCGGTGAGGAAATTAAAAACGACGAGATCGTCGAACGGCGTGGGCGCCAACTACTCGATCGTTATGGGGTGGTGTTTCGTGAACTGTTGGTGCGGGAATCGAACATGCCGCCCTGGCGCAGTCTGTTGGCCCTCTACCGCCGTCTCGAAGCCCGTGGCGAGATTCGCGGCGGCCGCTTTATCAGCGGTTTTGTCGGCGAGCAGTTCGCCTTGCCGGCGGCGCTGGAAGCGCTTCGTTCGCGCCGTAACACCCCAATTGCCCGAGCTGAACTGGCGCCAACCATTGTCGCCGCCGCCGATCCGTTGAATTTAGTCGGCATCGTCGCGCCGGGCGCGCGCTTGTCGCCTTATTCCAATCAAGCGATCGCTTACCAAAATGGCCTGGCGCTGGAAGTTGGCTTGGTTGGCGAATTGATTAGCCGATTGCAGCAGGTCAACCCGGCGCGCGGCTGACCGCCACAATCTGGGAAAGAAAACGGCTGGAGCTTAGCGCGCTAGCAGGGTGCTGAAAGAAGCGGAACATGCTTCGACAAGCTGCGCAGCATGAACGGATTTTGCTAAATGATTTTAACTTCTGTTCCGTTCGTCCTGAGCCCGTCAAAGGACTCCAAATGGATTTTCAGCACTCTTCCAGCCAGCGAAGCTCCAGCCGTTGAAATAGTTCTCGGTGAAGCAGCGGCCTAGTTTACCGGCACCGATTTTTGGAACACGTCGGGCCGGTTGACGTCGTTCCCCTGTTTCATTACCGGGGAGCTCAAGACTTCCTTGAGCAGGCGAATCTCAACGATATCTTCTTGCAAGCGGGTCAAACCTTCCTTGGCGCGATGGATTTCAGCGAGCATGGAATCGATCTCGCCGATGCTGATCGCTTCCAACGCTTGTCGAATCTTGCGGTTCATGCCGAAAAGATTTTGCGCACCGCCCTTGTCAGCTATTTTATTGTCGAATTCGGTGTAGGTGCGGGTGACACTTTCCATTTGATTTTTTAGATCGTCCATGGTCTTTCTCCTCGTAGCCTTGCGCTGTCAGTGTCCTTGATGTACCTACGTAAAATCACATACGCGTAGAGAAAACAAGCAGGGTAAATTTCTTCCGACAAAATGTTTTTGTTTCATGAAACTTAGCTGAAAATTGTTTTCAACTTGTAACTGTCGACGGCGGAAAAAAATCGAGGAGATGGGCGATGAATGACTTGCGCAGCGTCGGAATTCCCAGTCCGAGAGTCGAAGGCGAGCAAAAAGTTTCCGGCGCGGCGATTTACGCCGTCGATGTCGCGGTGCCGGATATGCTGTGGGCCAAGGTGCTGCGAAGTCCGCTTGCCCACGCCCGGATCAAGCGTATCGACACCGCCAAGGCGGCGGCTTTGCCCGGTGTGAAAGCGCTGCTCATCGGCGCCGATCTCACCGGCGCCAAGATCGGTAAAAAAATCGTCGACATGCCGCTGCTCGCCGACCATGTCGTGCGCTACGCCGGTGAAAAAGTTGCCGCGGTGGCCGCGGTGAGCGAGGCGATCGCCGAGGCCGCGCTGGATTTGATCGACGTGGTATATGACGAGCTGCCGGTGGTCACCGACGTGCTCGAAGCGATGCGCGCGAACGCGCCGCTGCTCCATCCCGATGTCGCCGGCTATAAAGGGCTCTTGCACAAGATTGACGTGCCGAGCAACGTCTTGGTCAATCTCACTTGGAAAAAGGGCGTGGTGGAAGAGGGCTTTCGCCAATCCGATGTGATCGTCGAAAACACTTTCACCGTGCCCGCCGTGCATCAGGCTTACATCGAGCCGCATTCGTCGCTGGTGCGTATCAACGCCGACGGTACGGCCGATGTTTGGTCGTCGAACAAGAGTCCCTTCGGCATGCGCGATGTGGTCGCCGCGGCGCTGCAAATCGCGCCCACGAGTTTGATCATTCATCCCTGTTACGTCGGCGGCGATTTTGGCGGCAAAGGGGACGGTAACGATGTCGCGTTGTGCTATGCGCTGGCGCGTAAAGCGGGTCGACCGGTGAAGCTGACGGTGGATTACACCGAGGAATTGATCTCCGGCAATCCGCGCCATGGCGCGGTGATCAAGATCAAAACCGGCGTCAAGAAAAACGGTATCATGATCGCCGAGCATATCGAGTTCGTTTTCGACAGCGGCGCCTACGGTTCCTACCGGCCGCAGGGATACTTGGTCGGCGCCCATGACGCGCCCGGTCCGTACCGCGTGCCCAACTGCTTGGTCGAAGAGAAATATGTTTACACCAACAAAATGCCCGCCGGTTACATGCGCGCGCCCGGCCATCTGCAAGCGTTCTTCGCGTCCGAAAGCCAAGCGGATTTAATCGCCCAGCGCTTGGGGATCAGTCCTGCCGAGTTTCGCCGTATGAATTTCATGCGCGACGGTGACAGCTCGCCCTTGGGTCACGTGATTTCCCATGTCAAAGCGGCTGAAACGCTCAATCGCGCGCTCGAGGCGTCCGGTTTCAATAAACCGAAGGGCAAAAATATCGGCCGCGGTTTCGCCATTGGCGATTGGGTTTCCAAGGGCGGCGAATCCTACGCGAAGATTAAGATCGACGAGCAGGGTCAAATAACCTTATCATCGGCGGTGACCGACACCGGGCCTGGGGTGTTCACCATGATGCGTCAGATCGTCGGCGAAGAACTCAAAGTACCGCTCGATGCCATCGGCGTAGAAATGTTGGACTCGACGCAGGTGATTAAAGACACCGGCGTGCGCGGTAGCAGCAGTACTCGGGTCCATGGCGGTTCGGCGCTCGACGCGGCGATCAATGCGCGGACGGAAATTCTGCGCATCGCGGCGCAATTGATGCACTCCACGCCGGACGAGCTGTTGCTGTTTGACGGCGGCGTCACCCATGGCCGCGCCGAACGGCGCATGACCTATGGTGAAATCGCCCGCGCCCACGGTCAGCCGATCGTCGTCGAAGGCCATTATGCCAACATGTCGGACGGCCCCGAAGCTTCGTTGGTCGCGCAAGTGGCGGAGGTCGAAGTGGACCGCGAAACCGGCACGGTAACGGTGCGCAAACTAACCACCGCTCATAACACCGGGACGATTTTGAATCCGTTGACGCACCAAGGTCAGATCGATGGCGGGGTGGCGATGGGTTTCGGCTACGGTCTGGTGGAACAGATCGGCTACGACGAAAGCGGCAAGGTGCTAGCGAACAACATGGGCGAGTATAAAATTCCCTGCATCAAAGATATGCCGGCGCTTGAAACGACGATCTTGCAGTCGGATTTCGGCAGCGGCCCTTACAACAGCATGAGCATCGGCGAGACCGCGCTGATTCCCACCGCCGCCGCCATCGCCAACGCGGTCGAAGATGCCGTCGGCGTGCGCATCAAATCGCTGCCGATCACGGCTGAGAAAGTTTTGGATGCGCTCAGGGGACGTTCGGTCTAAATTGGTTTCGAGTTTGTTTTTGCTCGGTTGTCGAGGTGGTTTCATGATCAACAACGATGTCGCACCGCTGCAGCGCTTGGTCAACGCGACGCGCAATTCGTTCAAAGGTCTGCGCGGCGCGTGGGCGAGCGAAGCGGTGCTGCGCTATGAAATCTATTGTATGGCCGTCGCGCTGCCGGCGGCGTGGCTGCTCGGCCATGGCGCGGTTGAGCGGGCGTTGTTGATCGGCAGCGCTTTGCTGATCGTGATTGTGGAAATTCTTAACACCGCCATCGAAGTGACGGTGGACCGCGTCGGATTCGAACATCATGAGTTGTCTGGACGAGCTAAAGATCTCGGTTCGGCGGCGGTGTTTTGCGCGATTGTCCTTGCCGGTTCGGTTTGGACGATTGTCTTGCTCGGTTGACGATGGGAGGGAATCATTATGTTGCTCAGCGCGCGTTCTTGGTTGATGGTCGTGTTCATTTTTTCACTGTCCGGGCCGGCGCGCGCCGGCGAGCCTTTGGACTTGGTTAGATCGGCGGCGGACAAAGTGATCGCGCTGTTGCGCGATCCGCAATTCAAGGCGGCTGATCGCAAGCGCGAGCGCGCCGAGAAGTTGCGAGCGATCATCAATCCGATTTTCGATTACGACGAGATCGCCCGGCGCACCTTGGCGCCTCATTGGGAGCGGCGCACACCGGCCGAACGGGAAGAGTTTACCAAGCTGTTTCGCGCCTTCTTGGAAAAAATTTATGCCGATCAGATCGACATCGACGACGGCGAGCGGCTGGTCTTCAGCCGCGAAACCGTCAACCAAGATTTCGCCGAAGTGGAATCCAAATGGATCAACGGCAAGAATGAAGAAAGCCCGCTGATCTATCGCCTCAAACGGACCGACGGTAAGTGGAAAGTCTACGATGCCGTGGTGGTCGACATCAGCATCGTCAACAACTACCGCTCGCAGTTCAACCGCGTGATCGGTAAGTCGTCCTTCGAAGAGTTGAAAAAATGTTGCGCGAAAGAGCCGGCTGATTTAGCCGGCGGCAATCATCGATGGGCTGTGCTACAGGGAAGTTTAGGGATGAAGCTCCTAGAGAAACTCTTCGGTAAAAAAAGCCCGCCGACGGCGCCGGAGGCGCCGGTTTTGCGTAACGATTACGAAGTGATTCTGACCGACGATCCGTTCAATGTCGAGGACCGTGAAAATGTCCGGGCATTCGTTCACCTACGAGAAATGGAATCCTACGACGAATTCAAAAAAATGCCGAGCGACCCAGCTCTGCGTCACGGCCCGCTGGCGGTGATGTCATTGAACTATCTTGCCGATCAATCGGTGCGCAAACTTTTAGTCTTGGCGTCCAGCGCCAGTTAGCGCGCGCGTGACTCGTTGATCTCTAATCTGCGCAGTGCTTGCGCCAAGTCAGGGGCCGGCGCGATGGACCAGCGGTGGGCTTTTTCGGCGTCGCCAATTGCCATCTTGTCAGCGTGTAAGAATTGCCGTTTCAAACCAAATTCTTTGCGGAACTTTTTGTTGAAAGTGAAATCGCCATGCTGGTCGTCCATGACGACCGGGTGACCGAGTTGGGCGAAGTGGAGACGGATCTGATGTAGCCGGCCGGTTTCGATATTGACCCGCACCAGCGTGGTTTCACGGAAGCGCTTGATGACTTTGTAGCGGGTCAGCGCGGGCACTAAATTGCCGTCGCGTCCGGGCAGCGGCGATTCGATCTTGCCGGCGTTAGCCGCCAGGCGGCCAATGACCAATGCGAGATATTCTTTGGCAAGCTTGCCGGTTTCGAATTGTTTCTCCAATTCAGCTTGGGCATTTTCATTCCTCGCCAGCAATAGTAAACCCGACGTATCGCGGTCCAGTCGGTGCACCAGCAGCGGCCGTAGGGCTTTGTCTCGATAATTGCGCTCAATCCAGCCGGCGACCGTGTTGGCGTGGCTGACGGTTTTGCCTTCGTGCACCGCGAGGCCGGCGGGTTTGTCGATCACCAATAGGGTTTCGTCTTCGAAGATGATTTCAATCTCGCCTCGGGGCGTCGTGGGTTTTGAGTTCTGCGCTTCGAAGGGAATGAAAAGCTGAATGCTATCGTTGGCGCCGATGGCGTCATCCGGTTTGCCACGCCGGCCGTTTAGCCGCACGCCGTTTTTACGAAACAGCTTGCGCACGTAACCGATGGGGAACTGTTTTTTGAGAAAGTTCGCCAATTTCTTTGCCGCTTCAGCCGGCCCTACGACGATTTCACGCATGGCGCATTCCAGATTGCGGCAGGGCCAGGTTGGAGTCAAGGTTTAAGCCCGGCAATATTTGCTTTTCACTAAGGATTAAGCTAGGTTCCGTGCACGGCGCCGAGGAATTCATCCTTGTTGGTTTGCGCTGGGCGAGGTTGCCATTGAGTCGAAACGAGTCGGTCGATGAACTAAGAAAAAAAATCGATCAGATTGATGAAAAAGTCGTTAACCTTCTAAATAACCGGGCTTTGCTGGCGCAGCGGATTGGCAAAAGCAAGAGCCTTACTAACCAAGAGGTTTACGTTCCCCAGCGTGAACAGGAGATTCTGCAAAGACTCTCCGGTCTGAATCGCGGTCCGCTCACACCGAGTGCGATCCAAGCCATCTATCGCGAAGTGATGTCCGCTTGCCGTTCCCTCGAAGCACCACTACGCGTCGTGTTCTTCGGCGCTCCGGCGACCTACAGCCATCTCGCCGCTAAACAACAGTTCGGCGCATCGTCCGAATTGCGGCCGACGGCGAGCATCCCGGAAGTATTCCAAGAGGTGGCTCAAGACCGCGCTACCTTCGGCGTGGTGCCGATTGAAAATTCCACCGAAGGCGTGGTTGCGCACACGCTGGACTGCTTAGTCGACTCGGACTTGCAGATTTGCGCTGAAATTTTTCTCGACATACATCACAACTTACTTTCGCGCAGTGGCCGGGCTGAAGATGTGCGGCGGATTGTTTCCCATCCGCAAGCGCTGGCGCAATGCCGCGGCTGGGTCGGCACGCAGTTTCCCAAGATTTTAGTGGAAGAGGTGGCGAGCACGGCCCATGCGGCGATCGCGGCGAGCCAGGACGGTTCGGTGGCGGCAGTGTCGAGTGCCTTGGCCAAAGAAGTTTACAATTTAGAATTCATCGCCAGCAACATCGAAGACCGCAGCAACAACATCACACGCTTTTTAGCGATCGGCAGAATGCCCACTAAGCTGGGACGGCGCGACAAGACTTCGCTGGTGTTCTCGGCCAAGGACAAACCGGGCGTGCTCCATCAGATGCTCCAACCCTTCGCCAAGCGGCGCATCAACTTGGCCAAGATTGAATCTCGGCCGATCAAGAACAAGCCCTGGGAGTATCTGTTTTTTCTCGACCTGTTGGGCCATCGCGAACAGCCGGCGGTGAAGCAGGCGATCGCCGGTTTAGAAAAGAATTGTGTGTTCTTGAAAATCTTGGGCTCCTATCCGAGCGGCCGATGAAAAGCGTCGAACAAGTACCGGAATATATCCGCTCGCTGATTCCCTACGAGCCGGGGAAGCCGATCGAAGAGGTCGAGCGCGAGTACGGCATTGCCAATTCGGTGAAGCTCGCCTCGAATGAAAATCCCTTGGGGCCGTCGCCCAAAGCCGTCGCGGCGCTGCGCGCCAAGCTCGATCAGCTGCATCTTTATCCCGACGGCGATTGTTTTTACTTGAAAGCCGGTTTGGCGAAGAAGCTCGGCGTCGCGCCCGAGACGCTGATCTTCGGCAACGGTTCCAACGAGATTATCGAGTTGGCGGCGCGCACTTTCATGCGCGCCGGCGACGAAGCGGTGTTGGCCGAGCAAGCCTTTGTCGTGTACCAGCTAATCGTTCAAGCCGTGGGCGGCAAGAGTAAGCAGGTGCCGCTCAAGGATTACACCCATGATCTCGACGCCATCGCGGCGGCGATTTCGCCGCAAACCCGGCTGGTGTTTTTGGCCAATCCGAATAATCCGACGGGAACGATTTTTCGCCGCGAAGCTTGGGAAAAATTTCTCGCCAAGGTGTCCCCCGATGTTTTGCTGATCGTCGATGAAGCTTACTTCGAGTATGTCCAGGACGCGGATTATCCCGATTCGCTTAAGTACCATAAGGAAGGGCGGGCGATCCTGACACTGCGGACATTTTCAAAACTTTACGGCTTGGCCGGTTTGCGCATCGGTTACGGCGTGGCGCCGAAAGAGTTGATCGCCATGATGCAGCGCGTGCGTCAACCGTTTAACGTCAACGCGCCGGCCCAGTGGGCGGCGCTGGCGGCGCTCGACGATGGCGAGCATGTAAAGAGAAGTTTAGAAGTTAACCGCCAAGGCCTTGAGTATCTCGGCGCGGAGTTCGCCAAGCTCGGCTTGGCCTATGTGGCGAGCCAGGGAAATTTTATTTTGCTGCGGGTCGGCAAAGGCCAGGAAGTGTTCAAGCAATTGCTTGCCCTCGGCGTGATCGTCCGGCCCATGGGCGGCTACAGATTGCCCGAGCATATTCGGGTGACGGTTGGCACCATGAATGAGAACCGTCAGTTTATCGCCGCGCTGCAAAAGGTGATTCAGAATTTCTAACAACTCGGGAATGACAAAATCGTGGCAGTGATGTTTGATAAGATGGTGATGGCTGGAGTGGGACTGATTTGCGGTTCCCTGGCCCTCGACATGCGCCGGCAAAAGCTGGTCAAAGAGATCGTTGGCTATGGCCGCAGCGAGAGCAATCTCAAGCTCGCTAAGAAAAAGCGCATCATCGACAGCTATTTTCTCCGTGACGAAGATTTTCCCGCCGGCGTCGATTTTTTGATGATGGGCACTCCGGTGCAAACCATCGTGCCGTTGACCCAGGCGTTTTTACCGAAGCTCCAAGCGGGCTGCACCGTCAGCGATGTCGGCAGCGTCAAGGGCGAGATTGTTCGCGGCATGGAAAAAATTCTGCCAAAAAATATTTATTTCATCGCCGGTCATCCGATCGCCGGCAGCGAGCAGTGGGGCGCCCAGGCGGCGCGGGAAAATTTATTCGTGCGCCATCGCACCGTGCTGACGCCGACCAAGAAGACCAATGAAAAAGCGCTGCGTAAAGTTGCCGCGCTGTGGCGTAACGTCGGCGCCGATGTTGAGATCATGCATCCCGATGTGCACGATCGAGTGCTCGGCGTGATCAGCCACTTGCCCCATGTCTTGGTTTACGCGCTGGTCAATGCCCTCGATCGCACGCATTTGAAAGGCGTCGATCTCAAAAGTTACTGCGCCGGCGGTTTCAAAGATTTTACCCGCATCGCTTCGAGCCGGCCGGAACTGTGGCGCGACATTTGTTTGATGAATCGCAAGGCGCTCAGCCGTTCGCTCGGGGATTACATAAAATATCTCGAACAGCTCAACGGCTGGATAAAAACTGAAAAGGGCCCGCTGTTGGAGCGCGAGTTTGCCAAAGCATTCGCCGCGCGAGCGCAGATTCCTTAACGATGAAACGCATCGAACCAACTCGAAAACCGCTGCGCGGCGATATCAGCGTGCCGGGGGACAAATCCATCGCCCACCGGGCGGTGATCTTCGGCAGCATCGCCGAAGGGCCGACGCGGATTTATAATTTATCGGGCGGCGACGACAATTCGCGCACCGTGCGGGCGTTTCGCCAACTCGGCGTCGAGATCGGCCGTGACGGCGATGCGCTCTGTATCCAAGGCAAAGGCTGGCGTGGACTCCAGGCGCCGGAGCAAGCGATCGATTGCGGCAATTCTGGCACTACTATGCGGCTGATGTCCGGTTTGTTAGCCGGGTTGCCGTTTCACAGCGAACTGGACGGTGACGGCTCGCTGCGCCAACGACCCATGCAAAGAGTGATTGATCCATTGATGCAGATGGGCGCCAAGATTCGCAGCAAGAGCGGCAACGGTTTGGCGCCGCTGGCAATCGACGGCGGCGGCTTGCGCGCTATGCGCTATCGTATGCCCATCGCCAGCGCCCAGGTGAAGTCGGCGATTCTGCTCGCCGCGCTGCAAGCTGACGGCACGACAGTGGTAGAAGAACCGCAACAGTCGCGCGATCACACCGAAGTGATGATTCGCGGTTTCGGTGGTGAATTGTCGGTGGCGGGCACGGCTATTTCGCTTATAGGTGGGCAATCGCTGAGCGGCCAAGAGGTGCGCATTCCCGGCGATATTTCATCGGCGGCATTTTTTCTCGTCGCCGCGGCGTTGGTTCCCGGCTCCGACGTGACGATTCGCAATGTCGGCTGCAATCCGACCCGCGATGGCGTCATCGAGATACTGCGCCGCATGGGTGCGTCCATTGAAATGATCAATCCACGTGCCGCCGCCGGCGAGCGCGTCGCAGATTTCAAAGTCGTTGGCGGCAAACTCAAAGGCATCGACGTGGGCGCGCAGTGGGTAGCCAGAACCATTGATGAGTATCCGATTCTCGCCATCGCCGCAGCTGTCGCGGATGGCGCCACGACTTTTTCCGACGTTAAAGAATTGCGTTACAAGGAGTCGGATCGCATCGCCGCCATGACCGAAGGGCTGCGCACTCTCGGTGTTCAAGTCGACGAGCGCGAAGATGGCATGACGATTCACGGCGGCGCTCGTCTCAAGGGCGGGGCGGTGCGGAGTTTCGCCGATCATCGCATTGCAATGTCCTTCGCCGTCGCGGGTCTGGTCAGTGCCGCGGCGGTAGAGATCGACGATGCCGCCTGCGCCGATATTTCGTTCCCGACGTTTTTTCAACTGTTGGAGAAGATTTGTTTGCAATAGGGACGTATACGGAGGATAGTTTGCGCGGAAACGAGGTCGCCGGTGATTATCGCCATTGACGGTCCGTCGGGTGCCGGCAAGAGCACTTTGGCGAAGCGCTTGGCGCTTGAACTGGGTTTTACTTATTTAGACACCGGCGCGCTCTATCGGGCGCTGGCCCTCAAGTTCTTGCGTCGCGGCGTCGATTTGGATGATGATGCGCGCATGGCGGCATTGCTGAGTTCCACAGCGATAGATTTGCGCGACGAGCGGGGTAAGTTGGAAGTTTTATTGGACGGCGAAGATGTCGCCGGCGCCATCCGCACTCCGGAAGTGAGTCAGGCCGCGTCCAAGGCTTCGGCGCTCAAGAGTGTGCGTCGGCGCTTGCTCGAGTTGCAACGGGATCTCGGCAAACGCGGCAGCGTGGTGGCCGAAGGGCGCGATATCGGCACCGTGGTATTTCCCGAGGCCGAGGTGAAAATATTTTTGGATGCATCGGTAAGCGAGCGGGCACGCCGGCGCTATCATGAACTTTGCGCGGCCGGCCGCTCGGTGCAATTGGCGGAGACCCTCCGCGAGATGGAAGAGCGCGACAAGCGCGACAGCGAGCGCGACTTGGCGCCCCTCTGTCAGGCCGCCGACGCGGTGCGCGTCGATTCTTCGGCGGTGGATGCGGAACAGGTGGCGGCGATCGTATTGGAATTGGTTAATCAGCGTAAAAAGCGAAAAAATTAAAGAGATCGGAGTTAGTTTTCATGGCTCAATTGGAAGATAACACAGGCGCAAATGCAGGTGGCGCCAGCGAGTTCGAAGCGATGTTTGAGGAAAGCCTGCGCACAGTGAAGCCGGGCGGCGTGGTCAAAGGACGGGTGGTCGGCATTACCGCGACCCATGTGTTGATCGACGTCGGTTACAAGTCCGAAGGACAAACCCCGATTCACGAATTCACCGACCGGGACGGCAACGTGCAGGTCAAGGTCGGCGACGATGTCGATGTTTATTTTGAAACCTCCGAGGGCGAAGGCGGCGGCATCGTGTTGTCGCGTCAGCGCGCCGAGAATCTCAAAATCTGGGAAGAACTTGAAAGCGCCTTCAACGATGGCCGGGGCGTCGAAGGAAAAATCCTTGGCAAGGTCAAAGGCGGCTTCAAAGTCGATGTGGGCGTGCCGGGATTCTTGCCCGGCTCCCACGTGGAAATCCGCCCGAGCCGCAATTTGGACCGTTTCATCGGCACCACCGACCGTTTCGCCATTCTCAAGTTCAACCGCGAGCGCGGCAACGTGGTGGTTTCACGCCGGGCTTTGTTGGAACTGGAACGGGACAGCCTCAAGCAGGAGATTCTAAAAGTTCTCGAAGAAGGCGTGATCCTGGAGGGCACGGTGAAAAATATCACCGGTTACGGCGCCTTCGTCGATCTCGGCGGTATCGACGGCATCCTTCATATTAGCGACATGTCCTGGGGCCGCATCAATCATCCTTCGGAAATCGTCCAGGTGGGCGACAAGATCCGCGTGGTAGTGCTCAAGTTCGATACCGAAAAAGAGCGTATCTCTCTCGGCATGAAGCAGCTCACGCCCGATCCTTGGCACACCGTGGCTGAGAAGTTCCCGATTGACGCGCGCGTCCAAGGCAAAGTGATCAGTCTGATGGACTACGGCGCGTTCGTCGAATTGGAAAGCGGCATCGAAGGGCTGATTCATATTTCCGAAATGTCCTGGACCCGTAAGGTTGCCCATCCATCTAAGCTGCTTTCGGTGGGCCAACAGGTCGAAGTGGTCGTCCTCAACGTCGATCCCGGCCACCGGCGCATTTCCCTTGGCTTGAAGCAAATCATGGCCAATCCTTGGGAAGCAGCCAAGGACAAGTACCCGGTTGGCACGGTGATTAGCGGCCCGGTGCGCAACGTGACCGATTTTGGCATCTTTGTCGGCATCGAAGAAGGTATCGACGGCCTCGTTCACATCTCGGATCTACATTGGAACAAAAAGATCAAGCATCCCTCGGAGCTTTATAAAAAGGGCGACGTGGTGGAAGCTAAAGTCTTGGGCGTGAACGTGGAGAACGAACGGTTCTCCCTCGGCATCAAGCAGATGGCGACCGATCCTTGGCAGGTGGTTGCCAATAACCATCCGGTTGGCTCCAAGATCAAGGGCCAAGTCACCAGCGTGGCTGAGTTCGGCGTATTCGTGCGCATCGACGAAGGGGTTGAGGGTTTGATTCACGTTTCCCAGCTGAGCTCGGAGCGCGTAGACAAACCGTCGAGCCTCTACAAAGTCGGCGATGAAGTGGAAGCTGAAGTGGTCAGCATCGATCTCGCCGATCGCAAGATCGGTCTCAGCGTGCGGGCGTTACGGCGCTCCGAAGAACGCTTAGAGATGGAGAGCTATTTGAAGCGGGAGAAAGAAGGGGCGCGCTTTTCCTTTGAATCGCTGCTTGGCGACGAGCTCCGTCTCGACCGTGAGGACGAGCCCCAAGGCGGGCGCAAGGGGCGCCGTTAGAACGGCCTGAGCGGTCGTTACCGACATGGCCAGGAAGCACTTCATACTGCGCGGGCTGGGAATCATGTTCGGCTTGACGCTGGCGCTGTTCACAGGGGTGTTCTTTTTCGCCTATCTGAGCGGCGGCGACAGCAAAGTTTTGGCGCTGTTCTCCGGCGACGGTGTCGGCGTGCTGCAAATCGACGGGGCCATCGAAGATCCGCGGGTGATTCTCGCCGAGCTGCGCCGTTTCCGCGCTATGCCCTGGATCAAAGCGATCGTCGTGCGCGTCGATTCGCCGGGTGGCGCGGTGGCGCCGACCCAGGAGATCTTTGCCGAGATTCAACGCTCGAAAAAAAAGAAGCCGTTCATCGCTTCCATGGGTAGCATCGCTGCGTCGGGCGGTTACTACATCGCCGCCGCTTGCGACAAGATCGTCGCCAACCCGGGCACCTTGACCGGCTCCATCGGCGTGATCATGCAGCTTAATAATGTCGAAGAGCTGATGAAAAAAATCGGCGTCAAGGGTTACAATGTAAAAAGCGGCGCCAACAAAGATATCGGCTCGCCGTTCCAGCCGCTGTCGGTGGAGGGCAGAGAAATACTTCAATCGCTGGTCGACAACGTCCATGGACAATTTGTCGCCGCGGTCGCCGCGGGCCGCGGCTTGGATGAAGCGGTGGTGCGTAAGTTGGCCGATGGGCGAATTTATTCCGGTGCCCAGGCCAAGGATCTGGGATTGGTCGATGAGTTAGGTACTTTGGAAGACGCCATTGAGTTGGCGGCGCGCCAGGGGAAGATTTCCGGCGAGCCAGCGGTCTACTACTCCCGCCCAGAGCAAGAGCGCTGGTGGGAGCGCGTGTTTATGGGGTTTTTTGGCCGCCGCCTACCTGGCGCGGAACGCGGCTGGCTACGTTATGAATGGTCGCCGTCATTGCTTCAATGAGGCCGAGCTGACGGCGGGCAATTGCCAAAGCTTCTGATGCTGTGAGGGAGAAGATATGACCAAAAGGGACTTGATCGATGAAGTAAACAAGCGTTTTCCGCATTTGTCGCGGCGCGATTCGGAAGTCATCATTAACGCCATCTTCGATTCCATGGTCGATGCCTTGGCTCAAGGCGACCGTATCGAGATTCGCGGTTTTGGCAGTTTCGTTGTCAAGCAAAGGCGGGCGCGTCAGGGGCGCAATCCCAAAAGCGGCGCTTTGGTGTCGGTGTCGGCCAAACGCGTGCCGTTCTTCAAAGTCGGCAAGGAACTGCGCCTGCGCGTCAACGGCCAGCCCTACGATCCCAACGCCGATGGAGACGATTAGTGAAGCAACTCTGGGCGCCTTGGCGCATGGCCTATATCGATGAGGAGGCCAAAGATCCGGGCTGTATTTTTTGTCTCAAACCGCTGGAGCCCGACCCGCGCGCGGCGTTGGTGCTGGCGCAAACCGAGCATACGGTGGTCATGATGAACAAATATCCGTATAACAACGGTCATCTGTTGCTCGCGCCCAAAAGCCATGAAAACGATCTTAGCCACCTGTCCGGTGACGCCTTCAGCGATCTCAACGAGAAATTGCGCCAAGCGATCGCTATCGTGCGCCGGGTTTTCAATCCTGGCGGCGTCAATCTGGGCATGAATCTCGGCAAGTACGCCGGCGCCGGCATCGAAGCCCATCTGCATTGGCATATCGTGCCGCGCGGGGAAGGGGATACCAATTTTATGCCGGTGCTCGGTGAGACTCGTGTGATGCCGCAGCATTTGTTCGACAGCTTCGATCGTTTGGCGCCGCACTTCAACAACTTGCCTATGTGAATTCGCCGGCGCAAAGACTATATCGAGGATTGAATTCGTAAAATTGGAGCGAATGGAAATTAATCTACAGGGAGGCCAGAACACGTGAGCGAGGCAAAAACATTAGGGGAACTTAAAAAGAGCGGCGTTGCGGTGCTGACGGTGCGCGATGAGATGCGCAAGAATCTCGTTCGCCGGCTGCAAAGCGGTGAACGCATCCTGCCGGGCATCATCGGTTACGACGAAACCGTCATACCGGAAATCGAGAATGCGATTCTGTCCGGCCACCACATGGTCTTCCTCGGCGAGCGCGGCCAAGGCAAATCGCGAATCATTCGCGGCCTCACCAGTCTGCTCGATGAACGCATTCCCATCGTCGCCGGTTGCGAAATCAACGACAATCCCTTTACGCCGATCTGTCGCGGCTGCCGTAAGAAAGCCGCCGAGATGGGCGATGCGTTGCCGCTGGAATGGGTCGACCGCGATCACCGCTACGGCGAAAAGCTGGCGACCCCCGACACTTCCATCGCCGATCTAGTCGGCGAAATCGATCCGATCAAAGTCGCCGAAGGGCGTTATCTGGCCGACGAAGAAACGATCCATTACGGTTTGGTGCCGCGCACCAACCGCGGCGTGTTCGCCATCAACGAGCTGCCCGATTTAACCGAGAAAGTCCAGGTCGGTCTGTTCAACTTGATGGAAGAGAAAGACGTCCAGATCAAAGGCTACAAGATTCGCTTACCCCTCGACGTGGTGATCGTCGCCAGCGCCAACCCGGAAGACTACACCAGCCGCGGCCGCATCATCACACCCTTGAAAGACCGTTTCGACGTGCAGATCCGCACGCACTATCCGAAAAACATCGAGGACGAAATCAGCATCATGGAGCAGGAGGCGGCGCCGACGCTCAACCGCAGCAGCAAAGTGGAAGTGCCGCGCTTCATGAAGGAAATCCTCGGCCATCTGACCTTCGAAGCGCGCAAGTCCAACGAGATCAATCAATCCTCCGGCGTCAGCGTGCGCGTGTCGATCAACAACTATGAAAGCATCATCAGCAACGCCGAGAAACGCGCGCTGCGCTGCAAGGAAAGCGACATCGTGCCGCGGGTCAGCGATCTGCACGCGCTGTTGGCCTCGACCAACGGCAAGATCGAAATGGAATATGTCGGCGAGGATAAGAAGGAAGAGGATCTGGTCGAGAAGCTGATCAACCGCGCGATCATTAAAGTCTTCGATCAATATTTCAATCTTAATTCGCTGCAAAAAGTCATCGAGTATTTCAATTCCGGTTGGGGCATGGAAGTTTCCGACCAGATGCCGGCGCAGGAATATCTCGATGGCATCAAGGAAATCGCCGGTTTGAAAGAAGCGATCAAGTCCCTGGAAGTCTCCGACTCGCCGAACTTGATAGCGTCGGCGACCGAATTCGTCCTCGAAGGATTGCATCTGCACCAGAAACTCAACAAGGAGATCGAGGGCGGCCGGGCGACCTACGGCAAATAGATTGTCGTAGCGCTGCGCGTCAACAAGCTCTAGAATACACCCTTCATGGTGCATATTCGCTATAGCCGGTGGAATACCGACGGCGGCCATTCCCTCGACGCCGAGTCCGTGTTCGATCAGTTGAATGAGAACATGAACGATACCGGCGATCTGCAACAGGCGATGCGCCGCCTAATGCAGAAGGGTATCAAGAACGGCGAGAAGCAAACCAAAGGCATCGAGGATTTGCTCGCCCAAGTGGCCAAAGAGATGCGCAAACTTTACGACGAGTACCGCCTGCAGTCGGCCCAGGAGCAGATGCAAGACAAGCTCGATTCGGTGGTCGATCAGGAAAAGCAAACCCTCGACGAGATGGACCAGTCGGGCCAGGACACCCAAGAGCAAAAACAGTTTCTCAACGATCTGCCGGGCAAGACCAGCGAGGCGATCGAAAAACTCACCTCCTACAGCTTTAACAATTCCAACGCCGAGCAGGATTTTCAGGAGCTGGTGATGCAGCTCGACCAGATCCGTAAGCTGGAAAACTGGCTGCGCCGGGAAGGCAGTCTATTCCGCGGTCAGACGCCGGTGGACTTCGAACAGTCGCAGCAGCTGATGGAGCATATGGAGGATCTGCGCAAGCTCGAAGGCCAGCTGTCGAGCATGCAGCTCAAGGATGTCGACAAGGAGCTATTGGAGAAGATGCTCGGCGGCGAGCCGCGCCAAGATTTCGAAGGCGTCATGCGCATGCAGTCGCTGCTCGAAGAGGGCGGCTTCGTGTTGGAACAGGGCGAACGTTTCGATCTCACGCCCAAAGGCGTGCGCCGGGTAGGACAGTTGGCGCTGCGCGACATCTACAAGCAGTTGCGCCGCGACGGCATGGGCCGCCATTCCACCGACCGGCGCGGCAGCCAAGAAGTCATTCTTGAAAGCAGCCGTCCCTACGTCCAGGGCGAGCCGCTGCATATCAACATGATCCAAACGCTGAAAAATGCCCTGCTGCATGGCGGCGGCGTGCCGGTCAGAATCAACCCCCAAGACTTCGCGGTTTACGAGACCGAGCATAATACCCGCGCTGCTACGGTATTGCTCTTGGACATGAGCTGGTCGATGAGTTGGGAAGGGCGTTTCGCGGCGGCGAAAAAAGTTGCATTAGCAATGGAAAGTTTAGTGCGGGCGCTCCACCCGCGCGATTACTTCGGCATCGTCGGTTTCTTTACTCGTGCCGTCGAGCTCAAGGCGAAAGACTTGCCGCAGGCGACTTGGAACATGGGCGATCCCTTCACCAACTTGCAAGACGGCTTGCATCTGGCTTCGACCATGCTCGATCGCAAGCCGAGCGCTAATCAGCAGATGATCGTCATCACCGACGGCCAGCCGACCGCCTACTGCCGCCAAGGACGGCTCTATTGTGAATGGCCGCTCAGCTTTGGCGGTATCAGCCAGCGCGCCGCCGAAGAGACTTTGAAAGAAGCGGAACGCATCACCCGCAAAGGTATCACCATCAACACCTTCATGCTTGACGACAGTCCGGTGCTGCGCGGTTTCGTCGACGACCTCACCCGCATCAACAAAGGCCGCGCCTTCTACACCCGCCCGGACCGTCTCGGTGAATATCTCCTGGTCGACTATCTGTCGCATCAAAAGAAAAAAGTTTAGCTTGCGCATTGCCCGTAGAGTTTTTATAGAGTCGGAATATCTCTCGCAAAGGCGCTAAGGCGCTAAGTTCGGAAGAGATGGCTGAAAGTCGTTCGAATTATTTATGGTCTTTCCCCTCCGAACTTGGCGTCTTTGCGCCTTTGCGAAGGTCTCTTCCGAATTCGAATTAAATAAATCGTAAGCCTATCGTTCGCTACGCACATGGCAAAAAGTCTGCGTTCCTTTCTTGACGATATGCGCGGGGCTTACCCGAGCGAAGTCGTTTCAATCTCTAAACCCGTTAATCCGCTTACCTACGATGTCACCGCGATCGTCAAGCAGCTCGGCGCGCTGAAACGATTTCCCGTGCTGATCTTCGAGCAGCCGCTCAATGGCCACGGCTGCCCGACGGATATGCAAGTGGTCATGAGCGCGGAGAACTCGCAGAAGAAAATTCAGGTTGCTCTCGGTGTTCCAAATGACATGGACCGTGGAGAGATGGCGCGTGAGTGTTTGCGTCGAGAAGCCGGCAGGATCGCGCCGCTGATTGTTAGCAAAGAGGCGGCGCCGGTAAAAGAGCTCATTCAGACCGGTGATGGCGTCGATCTCTACGATCTGCCGTTGCTCAAGCATCATGAAATGGATGGCGGGCCGTACATCGATATGTCGAGTGTCGCCAAAGATCGCTCGAGCAGCGCATACAATTGCTCCTACCACCGCATGGAAGTCAAAGACCGCAACCACACCGGCTTCTTGATGAGCTTGCAGCATATGTGGCGGATTTTTCGCGCCTACGAAGAAGCCGGAGAAGAATGTCCGGTGGCGACGGTGATCGGTCATCATCCGGCCTATCAGATGGGCGCCTGCTACGGCGGGCCGTTCGAGATCAGCGAATACGACATCATCGGCGGCTACATGCAGGAAGCGCTGCGTCTCACACCGTCCGAGACTTGGGGCGAGCGTCTGCTGGTTCCCGCCGACGCCGAGATCGTCATCGAAGGCGCATTGCTACCAGGCAAGCGTATGGTCGAAGGCCCCTTCGGCGAAGTGAACGGCTACTTGGGCGTGCAAGGCTACCAGCAATCGGCGCACTACGAAGTGCGCGCCATTACCCGGCGGCGCGGCGCGCTGCACACTTCGATACTCACGCCGGAAGGCGACAAACCGTGGATGGACCTGGCGCGCGAAGGCGCCTACTTGCGGCGCGCCTGTGAAGCCGTGCCAAATGTACAAGCGGTCTGCACCAGCGGCCGCCACGCGCTCTTGAATGTTTTCATCTCGATGAAAAAACTTTCCGAAGGCGATCCCGGCCGCGCCGCCGCTGCGGTGTTGACCTGGGATTGGTGCAAAAATGTTTTCGTCTTCGACGAAGACATCGACGTTTACAATCCGACGGAAATTCTTTGGGCCCTGGCGACCCGTGTCCAGCCTCATCTCCAAGTGTCGATCATCAAGCAAATCATGCGCGGCAGTTTGATCGATCCATCGATGGTCGACCCGCGCAAGACTTCGGCGATGATCATAGATGCGACCAAGCCGTTAGATCGACCGTTTTCACCAGTGTCGAAATGTCCCGATGAAGCGCTGGCGCGGATTAAGTTAGAAGATTTCGTGCCGGGCGAAGTCTTGCGGCATATTCCGGTCGACCGAACGACTTATTGGGCGTGAACCACTTTGACGCTGCATGCAGACCGATGATCGCATAGAACTGCGCAAGCGGTTGACCCGCCGGCTGGTCTGGAAAGTCCCATTGATTCTCGCCCTAGTGACCTTCGCCGCGTGGTGGCAGTGGCGTCAGGAAGCGAATAAATATTTCGAAGAAAAGTCGCCGTCCGCGAACCTGGGGATGATTCAGAAACTCGCCGGCTCTTGGCAAGGGGAAGTGGCATATCCCGGTCGCGGTAAATTCACCGAGCAGTTCATGTTCCATCCGGAAGGCGACAAGCTCTTTGGCACGGCGAGTTATCTCGGCGTGAAGCACGGCATCGAGGAGGGTCGGATCGATGGCGCGGAACTTTCTTTTTTTCTCCGCTTCGCGGCCGTCGAAGGCGACACAAGTCGAGAACGGAAAAATCATTACCGAGGGGTTCTCGTCGCTAACGAGATCCGATTGAACATGCAGGACGATCACGACACTGCGCAGTTGGCATGGAGCCTGGTTAGGAAATAATCTTTGTTAACGCAGACTCGATGGAATGAGTCGAGATCCTTCGCTTTCGCTCAGGATGACGGTCAGCACAACCACGGTTTCATGGGAATGCCGTGACGAACATATCAATAAACTTGTCTGCGGGCGTCGCATCAAGTGACTTTGAATCGTTACATAAATACATAATCGCTTGGCACTGCTCCGGCGCAAAGCGCGATGCTAGGTTGGCCGCGAATTTTTTTACCAGCAGCGGCATGCCTTCGGCGCGGCGGCGGCGGTGGCCAATGGGGTATTCGACGGCGACTTTATCGCTGCTGGTGCCGTCTTTGAAGGAAACTTGCACGGCATTAGCAATCGAGCGTTTGTCGGCGTCCAAATATTCTTTCGTGTAGCGCGGATCTTCGACGCAGGTCATTTTCGCGCGTAGTAAATCAACGCGCGGATCGTTGGCGATCTTGTCTTCGTAATGATCCGCGGTGAGGGCGCCGAAAATCAAACCGACGGCGGTCATATACTGAATGCAGTGATCGCGGTCGGCGGGATTGTGCAATGGGCCGGATTTGTCGATGATGCGGAGCGCCGATTCCTGCGTGGTGATTACCACTTTGTCGATTTCGTCGAGCCTATTCTTCACCTGATTGTGCATTTGCACCGCGCACTCGACGGCGGTCTGGGCGTGAAACTCCGCCGGAAAAGAAATTTTGAACAGCACGTTCTCCATGACGTAGGAACCGAGCGGCCGGCCGAGAGCAAATGGTTTGCCGTGAAACAGCACGTCGTAGTAACCCCAAGTCTTCGCCGTCAGCGCCGACGGATAACCCATCTCGCCTTGCAGCGCCATCAACGCCAAACGCACGCCGCGGCTGGTGGCGTCGCCGGCGGCCCAGGATTTTCTTGGCCCGGTGTTGGGCGCGTGGCGATACACGCGCAGCGCGCCGCCGTCGGTCCAGGCGTTGGACAGTGCGCTAACGATTTGTGCTTTGCTGCCGCCGAGCATGGCGGTGGCAATCGCGCTGGTCGCGACTCGGACGAGCAGCACATGATCCAAACCGACACGGTTGTAACTGTTTTCCAGCGCCAGAATTCCCTGAATCTCATGGGCCTTGATCATCGCGTTTAGCACATCGGCGACGGTAAAAGTTTTCTGTTTAGCGCGGGTGAGATAATCGGCGAGGGCGAGAATGCCGCCGAGGTTATCCGACGGATGGCCCCATTCGGCGGCGAGCCAGGTGTCGTTGTAGTCAAGCCAACGAATCATCGCGCCGATGTTGAATGCCGCGTGCACCGGATCGAGTTGCCAATCGGTTCCCGGCACCCGGGCGCCGTTCGCCAAAACCGCGCCGGGCACGACCGGGCCCAAATGTTTAACGCATTCGGGATAATTGAGCGCCAACAAGCCGCAGCCCAGGGTGTCGAGCAAATTGTAGCGCGCCGTGTCGAGCGCCTCTTGGCTCGTCGGTTGATAGTTCGCCGCGTATTCGGCGAGCTCGATCAGAAGCGAGTCCGGCTCAGGTCTAATGTTGGAGATCGTGCTGCTCACGTGTTTGATGCTTTCTGACCACGAAGGACATGAAGGTTTCGAACAAATATTATTCCGAACTTCGTGCTCTTCGTGTCCTTCGTGGTGAATACTCCTCGACGCTTGTTTCTAACGGTTAGCGACCGGCACAAATGGCCGCGGCTCCGGGCCGATGTAGTCGGCGTTGGGTCGAATCAGGCGATTGTCGGCGCGCTGTTCGAAGACATGCGCGGCCCAGCCGGTGATGCGCGAGACCACGAACAGCGGCGTGAACATGGCGGTGGGGATGCCGCAGAAGTGATAGGCGCTGGCGCTGTAAAAATCCAAGTTGGGAAACATTTTCTTCTCGCGCCGCATGACTTGCTCGATGCGCTCGGAGATCGCGTAGAGTTTCATGTCGCCCTTGGCTTCGGCAAGCTTTTTCGACCAAGCTTTGATGACGTCGGAACGCGGGTCGGAAATTTTGTAAACGCGGTGGCCGAAACCCATCACCAATTTTTTTGCCGCCATCATTTCGAGCAAACCTTTTTCGGCTTCGTCCGGCGTGGAAAACTGCTCGATCAATTCCATCGCCGCTTCGTTGGCGCCGCCATGGAGCGGTCCGCGCAGGGCGCCGATGCCGCCGGTGATCGCCGAGTAGAAGTCGGCCAATGTTGCGGTGATGGTGCGGCAAGTGAACGTCGACGCGTTGAACTCATGTTCGGCGTAGAGAATCAGCGAGGCGTCGATGGCGCGGCGGTGCAGGTCGTCGGGTTTCTTGCCATGGAGCAAATGTAAAAAGTGGCCGGCGGTGTCTTCGTCGTCGGTTTCCGTGTTGATCCGCTTGCCGGTGGTGACGAAGTGGTGCCAGTACAGCAGCATGGCACTGAAGCAAGCGGTCAAGCGATTGGCCACGGCGATCTGCGTGCGGCCCGGTCCTTCAGGCTCGAGCGTCCCGAGCATCGAACAGCCGGTGCGCATGACGTCCATGGGATGGGCGCTGGCGGGAATTTGTTCGAGAACGAGTTTTAGCGTCGGATGGAGTCCTCGCAGGTTGCGCAGTCGAGTTTTATATTCTTCGAGCTCGTCCGCTTTCGGTAGCCGGCCATAGAGCAATAAATAAGCGACATCTTCAAAAGTTGAATGGGCCGCCAGATCTTCGATGGAATAGCCGCGGTAGGTGAGGCCGACGCCTTGTTTGCCGACGGTCGAGATAGCCGTGTTGCCGGCGATGATGCCTTCCAGGCCGCCAGTTTTTTTCTCTGCCATTGAATTGTCCTCCAAAGCGACAATGCAACGGGGTGATTGCGATTTCAAGTCGTCAAATACTTATCGTTACGGTGCGGCTGCCCCTTGACAGTTTGCCGCTGGATTAGATACCGCTGGTGATACAATTTCTCGATAGATGAGGAGCTACAGACATGGCCTTACCGCAAAACTTCAAAGCGCTGGTGGTTGCCGAGACCGCCGAGAAAACCTTCGTGCGCGAGATCAAGCAACGGGCGCTCAGCGATTTGCCCGCCGGCGAGTTGATCATCGAAGTAAAATACTCGTCGCTAAATTATAAAGATGCGCTGTCAGCCAGCGGCAACAAGGGCGTGACGCGCAAGTATCCGCACACGCCGGGCATCGACGCCGCGGGCGTGGTCGCTAGCTCGACGACGCGCATGTTTGCGGTGGGCGATGAAGTAACCGTGACGGGGTTCGATTTCGGCATGAATACTTCTGGAGGCTTCGGCCAATATATCAGCGTGCCGGCGCTGTGGGCGGCTAAGTTGCCGCAAAACTTATCGCTGAAGGACAGCATGGGCTACGGCACGGCGGGACTGACGGCGGCGCTCTGCGTTTTGCGTTTGATGGCCGGCGGTCTGACCAAAGAATCGGGCGAAGTATTGGTCACCGGCGCCACTGGCGGCGTCGGCAGCATCGCCGTGGCGATTCTCGCCAAGCTTGGCTTCAATGTCGTCGCCGCCACGGGCAAGGCGAATGAAAAAGATTTTCTCACGAGCATCGGCGCCACCTCGATCATCACGCGCGAAGAAGCCAACGACACTTCGGGGCGGCCGCTACAAAAGGGCCGATGGGCCGCTGTCGTCGACACGGTCGGCGGCAACATTCTCGCCACCGCGCTCAAGACGGCGAAGTACGGCGGCCTGGTCGCCGCCTGCGGCAACGCCATGTCCGCCGATCTCGCCGTCAGCGTGTTTCCGTTCATCTTGCGCGGCGTCAGTTTGCTCGGTGTCGACTCGGTGGAGATTCCCATGCGCGCGCGGCAGATGGCGTGGAACAAACTCGCCGGCGAGTGGAGCGTCGATCTGTCGAAGATCGTCAAAGAGGTTTCCCTCGAAGAGTTGGAAGCGGAGATCGACAAGATTCTCAAGGGCGGCGTGCGCGGACGTGTCGTCGTCGACCTGAGCAAATAGGCAAAAAGATTATTCACCACGGAGGACACGAAGAGCACGAAGTTCGGAGTTTTAATTGTCTGAACCCTTCGTGTCCTTCGTGCCTTCGTGGTGAAAACGTCTTCTTCGGATTGAGCGGAGAGGTAATCACTTGGCAGAATCAAACAACAACGACACGGCCCTCGGCCATCTACGGGTGATCGAGCTGGGTGATATTCCTGCATCCTATGCGACCCGCCAGTTGGCCGATCTTGGCGCGGACGTGATCAAGGTCGAGCCGGTCGGCGGCGATCCCAACCGGATGTTGCCGCCCTTCGCCGGCAATATTGCGCATGACGAACGCAGCCTGACGTTCATCAACGCCAACGCCAACAAGCGCAGCATCATGCTTGATCTCGAGCGGGAGACCGATCGAGAAACGTTTTCCAAGCTGCTCGCGTCGGCCAATATTTTGGTCGAGGCGACGCCGCTCGGCTATTTGGAAAAGTTCGGTTTTACCGATGAAAGTTTTCGCACGAGCTTTCCGCAATTAGTTACGGTTTCGATCACGCCCTTCGGCCGTAGCGGGCCATATCGTCATTACAAAGGCAGCGACGCCATCGCCAACGCGACGGGAGGATTTCTTTACGGCCAGGGTGACATTACCAAGGGCCAATGCACGGCGCCGAGCCATCTCGCCTATCAAATGGCGGGCACCATGGCGGCGCTGTTGAGTCTCGCCGGCGCGCGCCACGCGCGCGTCACCGGCGCCGGTCAGCGCATCGACATGTCGTTGCAAGAAGCGCTGACCTTTTGCAACAGCAGCAGCGTGGCGCGCTATTCGCGAGAGAACCGTTTGGAGCGGCGCCCCGGCGGCAAAGCTTACGGTGGCGCGGGGACGAATATTTATCGCTGCAAAGATGGCCGCTACGTACACTTCACCACCAACATGCCGCATATGTGGAAGGAGTTCGCGCAAAATTGGATGACCAGCAAAGTTCTGGCCGGGCCGGAGTGGGAGAGTCCGCGCTATCGCGATGAACATTCTGACGAAGTCGCCAAGGCATTCGCCGAGTTTATCGGCCAGTTCGACGCCGACGATTTCGCCAATCAAGCCCAAGCACGCCATCTCGCCGCCGCGCCGCTCAATACCATCGGCCAATTTGTCAATTGTCAGCAGAACCTTGAGCGCGAATGGATGCAGGAACTCGATCATCCGGTGATCGGCAAATACAAAGCGCCAGGGACACCGATGCGCTTGTCGCTGACGCCGATGCGTGTGCGCCGGCCGGCGCCGCTGCTCGATCAGCATCGAAGTGAGATTTTGCTTGAGCTTGAGAAGTTGGCTGCCAACAGTGTGAAATTAGATAGTGAACGGCTGGGAGCGCCGATGCTCGCCGGTTTGCGCATGGCCGATCTGACCCAACAATACGCCGGGCCGTTGGGCACCGAATTGCTTGCTTACTACGGCATGGAAATCGTCAAGATCGAGACCGGCACGATTCCCAGCAAGGAGCGCGAGGCGGCGGTGCATGCCTGCATGAACCGGGGAAAGCTCGGCGCGACGCTCAACTTGCGCAATGCCGAGGGCAAGGAATTGTTTCGACAGTTAGTCGCGAAATCGGATGTAGTCGTCGATAATTTTAGCTCCGGCGTCGTCGAACGCTTGGGATTTTCATTCGAAGTGTTGCAGCAGATCAATCCCGGCATCGTCCAAGCCGTTATGCCAGGTTGGGGTTTGAGCGGGCCGATGAAAACTTGGGTGGCGTGGGGCTGGCAGCTGCTCGCCTACACCGGCATCATGCGGCTCTGGGGTTATTCCGACTCGCCGATGGAGACGCGCTGCAAGATCGCCTGGCCCGATCGCGTCGGTTCGGTGACCATGGCGCTCGGCGTGCTTGCCGCGCTGGAATATCAGGCGCGCACCGGCAAAGGACAGTTTATCGAAGCCGGCATGCTCGAAGCTCAGGGCGCGATGATGGGGCCGGCGATTCTCGATTACACGGTCAACGGCAACGAATGGGACGCCTTGGGTTACCGCGAAATTCTCGGCGAGTGCTATGCACCCTACGGTGTTTACCCTTGCGCCGGCGAAGATAATTGGATCATCATCGCCTGCGCCAATGATGAACAGTGGCGCGCCATGGTAAATCTCATCGGCAAATCCTCTTGGGCTGCCGATGGTAAATTCGCAACCAAAGCCGGACGCGAGGAGCATCGCGAAGAGCTTGAGCAAAAGCTTTCCGAGTGGACGCGGAAGTGCACGGCGAAACAAGCGTTCCGGTTGTTGCAAGAAGCGGGCGTCGCGGCGGGAATTCCTTCCTCCGGCGAAGATTTATTTCACGACATCCACCTGCGCGCGCGCGGCCACATCGTCGAAAGCGAAGCGCCGCCATGGGGCAAGATCACCCATCATGGTTTGCCGGGTATTCCTTCGTTGTCGCAGGCTAGCGCGGCGCGGCCCGCGCCTTGGATCGGCGCGCACAACCATGAATTGTTCGGGCGGATTCTCGGCTTGACTCAAGAGCGAGTCGAGGAGCTGCAAAAAGCCGAAGCGATCAAATAGCCGGTCTAACTCTTTTCTGATTCGGGGAGGTCTTATGAAGCGAATTTCATTGTTGCCGGCGCTGGCGCTGCTGTTGTGCGCACAAGTGGCACGGGCCGAAGACACCATCCGCATCGGCATCATCAGCACCGTCTTCGGTTACGCGCCGGTGTTCGTCGCCAAGGAAAAAGGTTTCTTCAAGCGCGAAGGTCTCTATCCCGAGATCGTGGTTATCAGCCGCAATGAAAATATCGTTCAGGCGCTGGTGTCGGATTCGCTTCAGTTCGGCAACGTGCCGCCCAATTTGCTGCTGACCATGCAGCAGCAGGGCTTCGGCGAAATCAAACTGATCGCCGGTTCGTTCAACGGCACGACCTATTCGCTGGTCGCGCTGGCCAAACACAAAAAAATCGAGGATTTGAAAGGCGGCGCGCGCCTCGGCATGTCGGGCTTCACCTCGGCGGGCACGATGATGATGAAGCAGCTGTTGAAGGAGCGCGGCGTGATTTATCCGCGCGACTATAGTTTGATCTCCATCGGCAACGGCTCCGCCGGCCTGCTCCAGGGCTTGCAGGCCGGCCAAATCGATGCCGCGCTGTTGGCGCAGCCATTGAGTTTGATCGCTATTGAGCAGGGGCTGAGCAATCTCCTCGATGCCTACAAAGTGTTGCCCGAGTATCAGCTGTCGGCGATCGGCGTGCGCGACGGTTGGGCGCAAAAAAATCGCCCGCTGGTGGTGCGTTATTTAAAAGCGCTTTTGTCCACTTATCAGTGGCTGCACGACAACCGCGACGAAGCGATCAAGCTGCTGGGGCCGATCACCAAGCTGGAGCGCAAATACATTCCCGCCTCGTGGGAGGTCTATACCAAGACCCAAATCTGGCCGCGCAACGGCGCGGTGAGCGTCAAGGGCGTGCAGACCCTTCTCAACCTGATGGCCGAGGACGGCGTGCTGAAGAAACCTTTGCCGAGAGTCGAGGACATCATGGCGTCGAGCTTTCTCGACGAGGCGCGCAAGGCTTTAGGGCAGTGAAGATTTCAGCTGACGCCAGAGAGCTTGGGGTTCAAGCCACTACTTTGGCGTTGTCAGTTGTCCGCTGACTGTGAGGAAGAAGGCGACCAGGACGCAGCCCAGTCCTAAAATAACCAGCAGCGGCTGGAGCGTCTGTCATCCTTGAAGTCGACGGCCTGGGAAACGGCAAGCGCTATGACGCCGAGGCCCAATAGCAGCCAATGGAACAATAATGCTGCGATGAACTCCATCAGATCGCCCACGGCCCGTCATATTACCGTCGTGGTTATTTGAGTCAAGAAAATATTTTCCGCCGCTCAAGCTGCTTACGTCGCAGGCCGAAACTTCGGCAGAGTGAACTCTTCATTATCCTCATACAATACTTGCACTGCCATGCCGATCTTCACTTGATCCGTCGGGCAGTCGATGACGTTGCTGATCAAGCGCGGCCCTTCATCCAAGTCCACCAGCGAGACGTTGTAGGGCGTCTTGCCTTCGAAGGCCGGATGCCAGGCGCGGTGATAGTTGACGAAGGAATAAACTATGCCTTTGCCGCTGAGTTGTGCCCACTCATAATCGCTCGACAAACAATGCGGACACGAGCCTTGGGGCGGGTAGGAGAAAAATTTGCCGCAGGATTTGCATTTCTGCGCCGTGAGCTTGTGCTCGCGCAAATTGGCCCAGAACGGTTTGGCCTCTAGTTCTTCAAGAAACGGCCGGACTCTTCTGACATTTCTGCCGCGATTATCGCTTGCTTCGCTCATAGGGCCCCCAATATTAAACTTGCATGCATACACAGACTGCCGCCGTGGCCGCTGACGATGCCGGCTTTGGCGTTTTTCACTTGGCGTTCGGGTTCGACGGAATTGCCGCGCAATTGGCGCACCGCTTCGGTGACATGCAGCATACCTTCGATATGCGCTTGCGATAGCAGGCCGCCGTGGGTGTTGACCGGTAACGCGCCGCCGATTTCGATGCGGCCGTTCTTGACGAAGTCTTTGCCTTCGCCCTTCTTGCAGAAGCCGTAATCTTCCAGCGTGATCATCGTCGTGATCGTGAAGCAGTCGTAGATCTCGGCGAAGTTCATGTCTTTCGGAGTAAGGCCGGCCATTTCGTACGCGTGCGCGGAAGATCTCTTGCCGCCGAGTGTGGTCAAGCTTGGCGCGTCCATCAAACTGAAGTGCGGATGATGCTGGCCCATGCCGAGCACCGCCACTGCTTTGTTGGGAAAGTCGCGGGCGCGCTCGGCGCTGGTAACGATCACCGCGCCGCCGCCATCCGATTCCAGTGCGCAGTCGAATAGTCGTAACGGCTCGCAGATGAAGCGCGAGGCTTGATGATCGGCGATGGTCATGGGCTTGCGCATGGTCGCGTTGCCATTCAAGCAGGCGTGCTTACGCGTGGCGACGGCGACGTGGGCGAGATCTTCGCTGGTGGTGCCGAACTCGTACATGTGGCGCTGAGCGGCAAAGGCGTGATTGGCCACCGCCGAAAAATGTCCCCAGGGTTCTTCCCAGTGTTCGTCGCCGTGGCGAATCGGATTTCCCGGCGTGGGATCGGGCGTGCCGCGCTTGCGGGCGTGGACGCAGAGCACCGTGTTCGCCATGCCCGCCTCAATCGCCATCACCGCGTTTTGCACCATCGCGATCGGTGTCGCGCCGCCGAGCGCTAGATCAGTAGCGTAGGTCGGACTCATGCGCGCCATGTTCGCCATGCGCACGGCGTAGCTTCGATGGGCGTCGTTGAGCGGTTGGTTGGTGATGAAGCCGTCTATATCAGACGCTTTTAATCCAGCGTCGTCGAGGCAAGCTTTAATGCATTCCAAATGCAGCGAATGCGTGCTGGCGTCCGGCCGTTTGCCGACTTTGGTTTCAGCGACGCCGACGATCGCGTACTTGCCGGAAATGTTGCTCATGCGGTCCTCCGTTTATACTTTCAATACTCCAAATCGCTGCGTTTGCAAATCAGCGCGCGGCCGATAAGCTCCTGATGAAGCCGGTTTTTTCCAGCTCGGCGATGAAGCTGGCGTCCATA
This sequence comes from Deltaproteobacteria bacterium, assembly GCA_009692615.1. Taxonomy (NCBI): domain Bacteria; kingdom Pseudomonadati; phylum Myxococcota; class Myxococcia; species Deltaproteobacteria bacterium. The sequence continues at coordinate 38,858 of SHYW01000023.1, forward strand.
AACGCTTCTGGCTTGTGATTCCAGATCTCGGGTCGCTGCGCGGCGACGTATTCGTAGGTCGGCTGAAGTCCCTGAGTGATCGGGTAGGGAACCGAAATGAAGTCTTTGTGGTAGATCTCATAGGAGCCTTCAAGCAGTTCGCGGTCGTTGGTTTTAAGATACTTGCCGAGAATCTTCATGCTCGACTCCTTGTTCGCCTTGAGATAGTGAATCGCTTCGACGTGGGCTTTGATCATGCGCATCACGCTGTCGCGCTCTTCGGTGACCCATTTGCGCCGGGTCACGATCGACATGGAAGGATAGGCGACTTCCTGCTTGGCGTCCCACAGAATCTTAAATCCTTTGCGCTCGGCTTGGAGGTCGGCAGGATGGGATAGATCGGCGGCATCGACGACGCCTGTTATCAGCGCCTGAATCCGGTCGGGTTGGGTGCCGATGGAAAGCATGATGACATCCCGGCCAGGATCGAGGCCGTATTTTTTTAGGATATAGCGCTCGAGAAAATCCCCCAATGAGCCGAAGCCCGAGACCGCGATTCTCTTGCCGCGCAGATCCTCCGGCTTCTTGATCTCGGGCCGCACCAACAACTTACTCTACACGCCGGCCACGGTATGCGCCACGGTAACGAGATCCGCGCCGCTCATGTCCGCGCCCATCACCGTCGTCAGAGTGCAGGGGGCGCCGAGAATGCTGTTGCCGATGATCGCCTGGGCCGATTGCCCGGAGCCGCGCAGCAGCACCAGCTCGGCTTCCATGCCATGTTTTTCGTAAAGCCGGACGTCCTTGGCGATCCACGGAATCCATTGCGACGCCGAGAGCGAAGTCACGCCCCAGCGAAATTTTTTCAGCTGGGCTGAAGAGGCAGCAGGCAACAGGCAATAGGCAATAGTCAGAAAGAATAAGATCAAACGACTCAATCGTGTCATTGGCGTCAGCCTCCGAACTGTTGCCTATTGCCTTCTTCAAATGTTATACAACCGCCGCGCATTGTCGCACATCAATTTGCGCAATTGCGACTCGGTTAAATTTTTTCGGCCGGTGACGGACTCCACCGTATGGGGAAATTTGCTGTCGCCGTGATTGTAGTCCGAGGCGAAAACGAAGCGGTCCTCGCCGACGTAATCCATGACGAAGTTCAACGTGCGTTCGTCGGGCTCGAAGGAGTAATAAACCTGCTCGCTCTTCATGTATTCGCTCGGTTCCTTTTTCATCAGCGGCACGGCGGGGGACATATATTCATAATGCTCGTCCAAACGCTCCATCCAGTACGGCACCCAGCCGGCGCCAGCTTCGAGAAAGGCTACTTTCAATTTCGGGAAGCGTTCGAGTATACCGCCGCCGACGATGCACATGACGCCGATCATCTGCTCGAAGGCGTGGGTCGTCGCGTGGACAAAGTAAGGATTGTCGAAACGTTCCGCCGCCGCCGCCGGCCGGCCCGAGCCGACATGGACGCAAACCGGCACGCCCAGTTCCTCGGCCTTGGCGTAGAACGGATAGAGATCGGGATGATCGAGATTGCGCCCGGCGGAGTGGGCAGCCACCGCGACGGCGACAAAGCCCAATTGTTTGACGCAGCGTTCGAGTTCCTTGGCCGCCTCCAGCGGCTCCTGTTGGGCCACCAGCGCGACGCCCTTCAAGCGCCGCGGATCGGTCTTAGAGTATTCGTGCAGCCAAGTGTTGTAGCCATGGGCGATGGCGCAGGCGAGGTCGTGATTTTCCAGAAACGGCAGACTTAAAAACACCGTGGTACCGAAGTTGACCGCGGTGTCGATGCCTTCCAGGTCCATGTCTTTGAGGCGCTGCACCGGGTCCCACATGCCGGTGGTGGTGCGCGGTTTGCGCGTGATTGGCGCGGTGCCGATGCCGCAGCCGAAACCGCTGGGCTTGGCCCAGATTTTCCCTTCGAGCAATAAATGCGTCCTGCCATCGGCGCCCATGACCATGCTTGGCGCGTGCTTGCGATAGGGCGGGTCCAGAAGTTCCTGCCAGTTGGCATCGCGCTCTTGGACATGGCCGTCGGCGTCGATGATGCGTAGGTTGTTCATGTTTGGGTGCCTTCCACAGTTGATGGGTTTCCACCAGGTTGAATTATTGTCGGGGCGAAAAACTTTTCGCCCCGACGCCGAATAACGCAGTTCATTTGCGCGTGATCGAATGCAGCAGTTTGTCCCAGCGTAGCAGTTCCTTTTCATATTGATCCGTCGTTAGACCATGCTCTGGGCGCCATTTTTTGAAGCCGTAATCCTTGGCGCCGCTGCCGTAGTAATACTTTTCTAAAACCGCTTGGCCGTCGGGGCTCAAAAGAAAATCCGCCATTAGTAATGCGCCATGGGGATGGGGCGGGTTGGCGGCGACGGCGGCGCTGCCGACGTTAGTCGGCACGAACTCCATGGGCACCCATTCCACCGGTGCGCCCTTGGCCGCGGCGAGCAGCGTGTGGGTTTGAAAGATCGCCGGCGACGCGGCGATTTCGCCGATGGTGATCGTATTCACCAGCGCGGGCGCGTCGATGGAGTAGAGCTTGATCTCCTGGGCTTTGAGTTTGCGGACGAACTCTTCGCCTTTGCTTTTGATCATGGCGCCGATGACTTTGTCGCTGGTCTGGCCGATGCTGATGCCCATTTTACCCTTCAACTGCGGGTGCAACAGGCCGTCGAAATTCTTCGGCACGGCGTCTTTGGTCAGGAGCGTCTTGTTGTAGGTGAAGCCGATGTAGGATTCTCTGGCGAGCGCCCAGTAAACCAGATTCTTGTCGGCCCGTTCCTTGCCGTCTTCCGGATAGCGGTCGAGGTGCGGCGAGTCGTAGGGGCGCAGCAGTTTGCCATCGCGCAGGAAGATCAGGCTGCCCTCGGTGGTTTCGATGGCGTCGGCGATGTTGCGCCGGGCTTTGGCTTCCTCTTCCAAGCGCACGACTAAATCGGCGTCCCGGGGCGCGGTAGGAGTCGACTTTGACGCCGGCATACTTGGTCTCGAAGGCCTTGACGATCTCTTTGTAGGAGTCGCCGGCCAGCGATGTATACCAGACGATGCGGCCTTCGCTCTTGGCGCCGGCGTAAAGCAGTTGCTCGCGGTCGGCGCCGCGGTAGATCGCCAGTTCGGCGATGGTCGATGGTTTGCGCGCCTGCGCCCAGGCGCCGGAGGGGAGAAGTGAGAGAGCCAACAGGATCATGCTTAAAATTGTCATTGTTTCCGTCTCCTTTATTTTCATCTAATTCTCTGTTAGCGCTGACGGGCAGAATCTCTTTCTCCATCATTCCCGCGCACGCGGGAATGCAGGGAGAGGGCGGACACGCAGGTCCGCCCCTACGGAATTAGCCTGGATGCCAGCTTTCGTGGGCATGAGTGCTGTGTGAACGAATCCGCTCCGTAAGTGTCGGTATCGTTCACTTCCAAAAAATCTCCCGATAGGTTTTGTTGTACTCCTCAAAGCTATCCGACAACGTCCAATCCGCTGGAAATAAATTCACTCCGCGCAGATATTCCGGCTGAAACTTCGGTAGCGCCGGCGGCTTGTCCATGCTGATGACTTCCTTTTGGCCTTCGTCCGAGGCCAGGTAATTCATGAAGAGTCTGGCGGCCGCCGGATGTTTGGCTTCGCGAGTGATCGACGCGGTGACCAGCACCGTGACATGGGGTTCGGTGCTCACCCATTCCACCGGCGCGCCTTTGCGCTTCAGTTCTTCGGTTCGGGCGATGTCACTGTAGACGATGATGGGAAATTCCCCGGCTGTTAGCAGCACCGCCTGTTTGCTGTGGCCGTTGATCATGATCAGATCTTGGCGCGCGAGCTTTTTGAAATAGTCGATGGCTTTGTGCTGGCCAGGAACTGCGTGTGCGCTTGGGTCACTAGATATTCTTCCCGTTCCAGAGAGATTTGCCATTTCCATCTAGGGAGCAGCAAATCGTCAAAGGATTTCGGTGCATTGGCTTTCGAAACCAAATTGCTGTTGTAGGTGATGGCGTAGGGAACCAAATAAAACCCGTACCAATAGCCCTGCTTGTCGGCGAAGCCCGCCGGGAAATTTTTCGCGCCCGGCGGGAAGTAGGCGGTGATGATGTTTTTCTTCATGAAGATACGTTGGGTGTAGTTGTTGATCAGGATGGCGTCGGCGCTCAACTGGCGGGCGGCCACTTCTTGCAAGATCTTGGTTGTCAGCGCTTCGCCGGTGGTGCGCGAGTACATCGGCTTGATGAACGGATAGTGGCGCTTGAAGGGCTCGATGAATTTGTCGAACTGGGTCACCAACGCGGTCCCGTAGACGACCAATTCGCGCTCGACTTGCGCTTTGGCGACGAGTTCGTCCTGAGCTTGGGCCGCCTGCCAACTCCAAAGCAGGAGCTGAATCGCAATCGTTACTCGAAAAGCGGATCGCATGGAGCCTCGCTTTCGGATTTACCTCCTCTCCCTTTGGGAGAGGACTGAGGTGAGGGCGAATCTTATGGCGCGCCTGTCGGTCGACCCTCACCCTGACCCTCTCCCAGAGGGAGAGGGAAATATCTGGTTGCGCGCACTAATCCCCCGCCAATTTTTTGCCGCGCAGCTCTGCGAGATTCGCCGTTGGCGTGACGTATTCGTAATCGGTCTGCACTTCGATCAGCGCCGAGCGATTTGCGGCCAGAGCTTTTTTAAACGCCGGCAAAAATTCTTCGTCGCGCGTCACCTTCAATCCGAGTGCCCCATAGGATTCACCCATGAGAGCGAAGTCGGGATTCTCCAGGGCGACGCCGTGTTGGCGGCCGGGGAACTGCGCTTCCTGGTGCATGCGAATCGAGTTGTAGCCTTCGTTGTTGTAGACGATGGCGATGATCGGGGCATTGTATTGTTTCGCCGTCGCCATCTCTTGGCCGGTCATGAGAAAGCCGCCGTCGCCGATGTGGGCGATGACCGTGCGATGTGGGTGCGCGAGCTTCGCGGCTACTGCTGAAGGCACGCCCGGTCCCATGCAGCCGAGGGTCGGCGAGATGTACGAGTCGGGATGATCGAACTCGAGATAGCGCTGCTGCCATTGGCCGAAGCTGCCGGCATCGGTGGTTGTGATCGCATCGGCGGGCATCGCTGCTTTCAGATCTATCATGACTCGTTCCATGGAGACTTTGGCTGTCGGGCGCTCTTTGGGGGTGCAGAAATCTTTTTGCGCCGCATGCTGCTCGGCAATCCACGACGCGCGGTTCTCGTTGGGGCGCGGCGCAGGATGTTTCAACGCTGCGAGCAGGAACTGTTTAGCTTCGGCGACAATGCCGACCTCTGGGCGCGAGTTTTGGCCGATGTTTTCTTCGTCCGCGTCGATGTGAACAAACGGGCGGCCTGGGCGCGGAAAGGTAAAGCCGGCGGTGTTCTGCTGGCTGAGCCTGCTGCCGAGGACGATCAACAGGTCGCTTTCTTCATAGGCGAGGTTTTGCGCATGTTTGTTCGACGTCAAAATATTGCCGGCATAGTTGGGATGATTGTTGGGGAAAGCATCTTGCCGTTTGTACGATGTCAGCACAGGGAGCTGAAATTTTTCGGCAAACTCAATCACTTCTTTCCAAGCGTTCGAGTACTGCGTTCCCGAACCGATCATGAGCACCGGTTTGCGCGCTGCGTTGATCCGCCCGACCAGATTATCCACCGCCGCCGCATCGGCATTGGGCGTGAGCCGCGGAATCGGCGCGCTCATGACGATTTCGGTATCCGTCTCGGTGACGTCGCGCGGCAAGGCGACCACCACCGGACCGGGCCGGCCGCTGCGCGCGATATGAAATGCCCGGCTCATAATGCGCGGGATCTGTTTGGGATCGTTGATCTCGATCACCCACTTGGCGATGCTGCCGAAGAATTGTCCGTAGTCGATCTCTTGGCCTGCTTCGCGTCCGCGCGCGGCACGGCTGACTTGGCCGACTAGCAGGACGAGCGGTGCGGAATCGTATTTCGCGCTATGGACGGCGATGCTCGCGTTGGTCGCGCCGGGACCGCGGGTGACAATGCAGACGCCGGGCGTGCGCGTGGCTTTGGCATAGCCTTCGGCCATAAACGCCGCGCAGCCTTCTTGGCGGTTGGTGATGAGTTTGATCTCCGGAAAATTCACCAGTCCGTCAACGACGGCGATGTAACTTTCGCCGGGTACACTGAAAACATGGCGCACGCCTTCGTTGTGCAAACATTGAGCCACCGCATGACCGCCGAGCATAAAAAGATCTCCTATGGGTATCGGTTGGATTTGGGACAGTAAAAGTGCTGTGCTGGGTTCTCCCGCAATCGTCAACTGCCGTATAGTCCGATTCGCGCGCGGCTGTCAATGTATTTGCCCGGTGTGACCGTGGGCGAAGCTGTTGTCGCTTGCCAGGATCGTCGATGACGTGATAACTGCCGAGCCAGAATGATTAGCTTCGGCTAGCTAAATGACCACGCGAGGAGGCCTACGATGAAAATTCCGGCGCTTGTTTTGGTGCTGCTGGCGACGCTGGCTTCGTTGAGTTGGGGGCAAGCAAGAAAACCGCGGACGCTGGACGATCTGGCGGCTTACACGGGTTCTGACCGCCAGCAAATCCTGCTCGACGGCGCCAAGGCGGAGGGTAAGATCGTTTGGTACACTTCGCTGTCCGGCGTCTACCGAGAGATGGTCGATGCGTTCAAAAGAAAATATCCGGACATCGCGGTCGATGTGTTTCGCGGCGGCAGCAATGACCTTACGCCAAGAATTATCAACGAAGCGCAAGCCGGCCGCCCGGTGGCGGATGCCCTCGAAAGCACGCCGGGGCTGCTCATGGTCTTGCGCGATCGCGGCCTGCTCAAGCCCTACGTCTCGCCGGAGCTTTCGAAGTTTCCCGATGAAGCTAAAGGCAAAGCCGATGGCGCGCGGGTTTTCTGGGTGACCGACCGCGAAGCGTACATGGGATTCGGTTACAACACCCGTCTGATCGCGCCAACGGAAGTGCCAAAAAATTATCAAGATCTATTGAAGCCAGAACTTAAGGGCAAAATGGCGGTCACCACTGAAAGTTCCTCCAGCCGCGTGATCGGTGCCATGCTCAAGTACAAGGGCGATGAATATTTCAAGCGCTTGCGGTCACAGGATGTGAGGCTGTTCAAAGCTTCGAGCGCCGGCTTTCTCGATCTCATCGCCGCCGGTGAAGTTGGCGGCGGTCCGGTGGTGTTTCAGAATCAGGTGGCGGTTAAGAAGGAGCGGGGAGCGCCGGTCGATTGGGTGCCGCTCGACGTAGCGGTCGCCAATGCCGGCGGATCGGCGGTCGTTGCCAACGCGCCCCATCCGCACGCGGCGTTGCTGTTCACGGATTTCGTCATCGGCGCTGAGGGACAAAAACTGATGGAGCAGTTTCGCTACGGAGTGGCGTGGAAAGAGTACCCATTCAAGCGCGAATACCCCGAACGCGGCATGACCAGCGCCGAGTACGAGAAAGCCGAGGATCGCTGGACGCAGGCGACGCGGGCTCTTACGAAAAGATAATCGATCGGATTCCAGCCGTACGCACCCGATAGATTTTGCGGATTCCTATCTCTCTAGTTGAAAACTTCTGGCACCCTCACCTCATTCCTCTCCCGTCGAGGGAGAGGAGGTAAGAGGGGCGCCGCGGTGGGTATTACTGCGGCGCGAACGCCTTACCCCTTACTTCTTCTTCGCCTTCGGTCCGAACGGTTCCGGTTGAAACGGGCCGTCGCGGGCTTCTAGAAAGGCGGCGAGGCCGCCTTTTTTCTTGGCGTCGTCGAGGCGCTTGTTGAATTCCTCGCGTTTGGTTAAGCGCGCCATCGCGGCCAGTTCAGAATTCAACGTCCAGGCTTTGCGCAGCCCCATCATCTCCAGCCCCATGGTCGAGATATGCAAATTTATTTTCACCGTCTCGGGCGGCACCAAAGCGACGCGCTCGACGAACTTGAAGCAGGTCTCTAGAAGTTCGCTCTTGGGCACCACTTGATTGACCAGGCCGATGCGCAGCGCTTCCTGAGCATCGACGTGATCGCCGGTGAGGGAGTAGCGCAGGGCATTTTTAAAACCGGCCAAGGCAACCCAAATAAAATCCGTATTGGCGCCGTGGCGCACCTGCGGCTGGCCGAACACCGCATCTTCGGCGGCGATGGTGATGTGGCAGGTGAGCGCCAGCCACGAGGCTGCGCCGAAGCACCAACCGCTGACCGCGCCGATAATCGGCTTGGAATATTGCCAGCGGTAAAGTTGCCGGCCCAAGATATCTTTGCGGTCGGCGTCGCGAAATTTATTATACGTCGCGTTGAGCGAAGTATTGGTTGGAATGCCATAGGGCCACTCGGTGGCCGGATCGTTGCCGGCGATATCCTCGCCGGCGGAAAACGCGCCGCCCGCGCCGGTAACCACCACCGCGCGGATCTCCGCGTCATGTTCGGCTTCGGCAAACGCCGCGTCGAGCTCCTCCATCATGTCCTGGTTCATCGCGTTCAACGCATTGGGCCGATTGAGCGTGATCAAGACGCCTTTTCGCTGCTTCTGATAAAGAATCGTTTTGTACTCTGCCATTGTCTGCTCCTATCAAGTTAAGTTGGAGTACTGGAGTGTTGGAGTACTGGAGTAATGGGCCGGAAAAACCCACCACTCCACCACTCCAATACTCCATCACTCCGTTTTTTTCTTCGATCGCGGCCCAAACGGCTCGGGCTGGAACGGGCCATCGCGTTTCTGCAAATAATCGCGAATCCCTTGATTGGCGCGGGCGTCGTCGAGGGGCTTGCGCAGCTCTTCGCGCAACATGACATGGGCCGGCGCCGAGAGTTGATTGTCCATGGTCAAGGCATCGCGCAGCCCCATCATATCGAGCCCCATGGTCGCCACTTGCAGATTGACTTTCACTGTTTCCGGCGGCACATGAGCGATGCGCTCGACTATACTAAAACTTTCGTCGATCAACTTATCGGCCGGCACGACTTTGACCACCAGGCCGATGCGCAGCGCTTCCTGAGCGTCGATGTGATCGCCGGTGAGGCCGTAGCGCAAGGCATTTTTGTAACCGCCGAGCAGCGTCCACATGAAGCTGGTGTTGGAACCGTGGCGCACTTCCGGCTGGGCGAACACCGCGTGCTCCGAGGCGATCGTGATATGTGTGAACAGCGACAGCCAGGAGCCCGCGCCCATGGCCCAGCCGTTGATCGCGCCGATGATCGGCTTGCCGAACTCCCACATGCGCCGGAAGTTGCGCGGATCGTTGCGCCAGGAATCGACCACGCTGGCGGCGGTTTCACCGGTGACGATGCCGTAGGGCCAATGCAAATCGCGCCGCCGCCCCGAAGCATTGCCCTGATCCATGCCAGCGGAAAAGGCGCGTCCGGCGCCGGTGAGCACGACGGCGCGCACTTCCTTGTCCTGTTCGACTTCATCGAGAGCCTGATGGATCTCCTTGATCATGCTGCGGCTGATGGCGTTCAAGGCATCCGGCCGGTTGAGCGTGATCAGCGCGCCGCCGCGCTGTTTTTCATAGAGGATTTCTTTGTAGTCGGGCATCAAAACTCCTTTGGAAAAAATTGGAGTGGTGGAGTGATGGAGTGTTGGGTCGGTCCGAAATCCATCACTCCAGTCACCGTTTAAGTTTCCGTTCTTCCTCCAGCTGTTTTAGGAACGACAAGTCCATGACATCGCCGCTGCTGATATTCATTGTCGCCATGGTGCGGTCGCTGGCGATCATGTTGTCCATCGCTTTGGCCGTGACGATGGGCAATCCCGGCGTCACTTGCGTGTAAACCTTGCGGGTTTCATCCAGCTCTTCCAGATTGTTCGATTTGTAGAACTCGCCGAGATACTTGATGACCGTGTCTTTGTTTCTTTCGTCACGGTAAAAATCCATGCCGTCGGCTAGACCGCGCATGAAATTCATCACGGTGTCGCGGTCCGATTTGATAAACGAGCGCAGCGTCACCGGGCCGGCGACGACGTATTCATAATCGCTCTTGGAAAAATCGACCCAGACCGGCAGACCCAACTTGCGCGCGCGCAAAGTCACCGGCGGCTGAAACACCGAAGCATCGACATGGCCGCCGGCCAGCGCGGCCCAACGCTCGCCCTGGGCGCCGATGCCGAGGATCTGCACCTCCTTGTCATTGATGCCCAGTTGTTTTAACGCGATGCGCGCAATGAAATCGGTGCTGGCGCCCAATTGACTGATGGCGATTCGTTTGCCCTTCAAGTCGGCGGGTTTCTTGATATTGGAATTGCTGACGAAGACGTAATCGAGTTTATTACCGGTGGCGCCCAGCACAACCAGATCCTTGGCGCCCTGGGCCCATGCGAGAACCACGCCGGCGCTGCCCTGTTGCAGGATCGTCACGTCGCGCGAGATCAACGCCTGCACCGCCTCGCGTCCGCCGCGCATGAAAATCGGCAAGACTTTGAGGCCGTATTTTTCAAATGAGCCTGAGCGTTGAGCGACCCAAAAGAAGCCGGTGGAACCGCCGAGAGCGTAGGGGACGCGGACTTCTTTGAGCGGTTTGGTTTGGGCGGGTGAGAATGTTGGGAAAATGATCAACAATCCAATCGCTGCACAGATCAAGGTAGTGATGCGTTTCATTTTTCCTCCGCTCCGAATCCAATTCCGTCATGCCGACGCAGGCCGGCATCCAGGGGAGGGGCGGTATTCGCAATGAAGATGGTTACCGGCCTGCACCGGTATGACGGATGTGAAATCGACAGCGCGCCCGAGTGCCACTTCCCCCTTTGGAAAAGGGGGAGCGAGGGAGATTTTCTTGTGCGCGTGTGTAAGAAAATCCCCCCCGGCCCCCCTTTTTCAAAGGGGGGAATCGAATGAAACTTGTTCGAAGCTTTCATTGGATCTCCACCACCGCGTCCACGGCGACGACGCCTTGGCCTTTCGGCAGTACGATCAGCGGATTGATATCGACACCGAGCAACTGATCGCCCAAGCCGACCGCGAGATTGCCGATGGCGACGATCGCATCGCACAGCGCGTCCACATCGCCGGCAGGTTTGCCGCGCACGCCGCCGAGAATCTGATAGCCGCGCAGGCGCGTGAGCATATCGTTCGCCTGCTGGCGCGACAGCGGCGGAATGCCGACGGCGATATCTTTCAACACTTCGACGAGAATGCCGCCCAATCCGCACAGGACGACCGGACCGAACAGCGGATCGCGCTTGATGCCGAGAATCATCTCGATGCCTTCGCCCGCCATTCGCTGGACAATGACGCCGTCGATCTTCGCGCTCGGCATTCGGCTTTTGACTTCGCTTTGGATGCGCGTGAACGCAGCTCTAACTTCGCCGGCATTAGAAAGTCGCAAGGCGACGCCGCCGACATCGCTCTTGTGGGTGATCTGTGATGACTCAACTTTAAGGACGACTGGATAGCCGATCTTATCCGCGGCAAGCGCGGCTTCGTCAGCACTTCTCGTCAGCACCGTCGGCGCGACTGGAATGTTGAATGCTTTGAAGAGCGCGAACGCTGCTTCCGCGCCAAGAATTCCTGACGGCAATTTTGCATGTGCTACCGGCCGGGGAACTTCACCGCCACCGCTTAAGCGCGCTTTCTGAAAGTCGTAATAGTCGGCGAGATTGCGAATCGTCGCTGTGGCGCATTCGGCGCCTTCCATGATCGGGATGCCGGCGGCGCGCAGCGGCTGGAGAATTTCTGGATCGACCGGCCCGCCGACCACTGAGCTGAAAGTGGCGATGGGCTTGTTGCTCGCCGCCGCGGCGGTCTCGATCGCCAGGGTGAATCGGTTGCCGCTCTTCAATTCTTTTGGCCGCGGATCGTTGGTTTCGAGATTGATCGTGACGATGTCGATGTTGCTATCGTCGATCAAGCCTTGGAGCAGGCGCGGAAATATTTTGTCGTCGTCGTACATGGCGCCGGTGCCGTCGAGCGGATTGTTCATGTTGCCGAAGTCGGCGACCGCCGCTTGCAAGCTCGCTTTGGTCGCTTCGGTGAGCTCGGGAACTTCGACACCGACGTTGGTCGCGGCGTCGGAGACCAGCGTACACTCGCCGCCCGACCCGCTGAGCACGCCGATGCGCCGGCCGCCGCGATATTTCTTCATGAAGCCGTCGCAGGAAAAGACGCTGACGCTGTCGATTAATTCGTTGATACTGCGCACCGCGACGATGCCGCCTTGGCGAAACGCCGCGTCGACGACTTCGGTCGCGCCGGCCAACGATCCAGAGTGAGTCGCCGCGGCGCGCTTCGAAACATCGGAGCGGCCGCCTTTTAAAATAATAAGAGGCTTGTTCGCTTCGGCGGCTTTGCGCGCGACGGTGAGCAAGCGCTCCGGCTGCTTGAAGCCCTCGACGAATACGGCGATGACTTTGGTGTTGGCGTCTTCGACGAAGTAGTTCATGTACTCTTCGATGGTCGCGCCGGCTTGGTTGCCGCAGGAAATAATGTGGCTCAGGCCGACGTGGCGGTTGAGCATGAGCGCGTTGGCGATGGTCGTGCTGAGACCGCCGCTCTGGGAGATCAATGCCACCGAGCCGGCGATGAAACCAGCGGGAATCGTCGAGGCGAACAGCGGCGCCTTGCCGTGAACATTCAACACGCCGTAACAGTTCGGTCCGCAGATCAGAAAGCCGCGCTCTTTGGATAATGCTTCGAGCCTTGCTTGTCGGGCCTTGCCTTCGCCGCCGATTTCGCCGAATCCGGCGGCGAAAACGACGGCGGCGCGTACGCCGGCATTGGCGGCGGATTCCAATAAATCCGGAACATGGCGGTTCGGTACTGCTGAGACCACGCAGTCCACCGGCTCGGGAATCGAAGCAACATCTGGATAACAGGGATAGCCCATGATCTCGCTATATTTCGGATTGACCGTGACGATACGGCCGGTGAAGCCGAAGTTGCGCAGGTTGCGAATGACCCGATTGCCGCGCGGCTCTCGCGCCAGATTGGCATCCGCGCCGCGCTGCGACGCGCCGACGATGGCAACGGACTTGGGCGCGATCAGTGGAGTGAGGTCGCGCCAGGGGATGACTGTCTGTGTTGGATCTTGTTCCGTAGTCATAGTTTTACTCAATGCTAATAAGCCTGAAGGTTTAAAGGTCGAAAGGCTGGAACTTAATCCGACCTCTCTTTATCAGACTTATTTTTTCTTGGATCGCGGCCCAAACGGCTCCGGCTGGAACGGTCCGTCACGTTTTTGCAGATAGGCTTTCGTGCCCTCTTTGGCGCGCGCTTCGTCGAGCGGACGGCGGAACTCTTCGTTGAGCATCATATGCGCGGGGATCGATAACGTTTCGTCCAAATGTAGCGCATCGCGCAGGCCCATCATCTGCAAGCCCATGGTCGAGATCGCGAGATTGATCTTTACGGTTTCCGGCGGCACCCGGGCGATGCGTTCGACGATGCCGAAGCATTCTTCGAGCAGGTCTTCCACGGGAACTACTTTGTTGACCAGGCCGATGCGCAGCGCTTCTTTGGCGTCGATGTGATCGCCCACCAAACCGTAGCGCAGGGCGTTTTTAAAGCCGGCGAGGAGCGTCCACATGAACGTCGTGTTCGAACCGTGGCGCACTTCGGGTTGGGCGAAGACCGCGTCTTCGGCGGCGATGGTGATATGGGTGTAAAGCGCCAGCCAACAACCGCCGCCCATGGCCCAGCCGCGCACGGCGCCGATGACCGGCTTGGTCATTTCAAATATTCGCACCAAATTGACGTCGTCGTGGGACCAGTAGTTCATCAGATCGGCGGCGCTCATGCCGCTCTGAATGCCGTAGGGCCATTCGATGTCGCGGCGCCGGCCGCTGTTCGGCGCTTGATCGAAGCCGGAGCTAAAGGCGCGCCCGGCGCCGGTGATAATCACGGCGCGAATCTCCGGGTCGGCTTCGGCTTGATCCAAGGCGTCGTGGAATTCTTTCAACATCGGCCGGGTGATCGCGTTGAGCGCGTCTGGGCGATTCAATGTGATCAAAACGCCGCCGCGTTTTTTCTCGTAGATGATTTCTTTGTAGTCAGACATGAGTTTCCTTTCAGAGGGAAGGGCGACCGCCGGTCGCCCCTACGGTCGATCGATTAACGATAGGCTCCTTCATAGAGCGACTTGAAGAAGCCGCTGGTCTCCAGTTCACGAACGATGCTTTCGTCGAGAAATAGCTTAGCGTCGGCGCCTTTGGCTTTGGGTTCGTCGAGACCGACGAAATCCAATGTCGTTTCCACAGCCTTGGGCGTGGCGTAGGGAATGAGATTGTAAAACTTACTGGCGAGCAGATCGTAGGACATTTCCAGATACTTGGTGTCTTTCTCCTGGGCTGATTGGATGCGCAGTTTCTTTTGCATGATAGCGACGCTGTCGCGCTTGTTCTTTCTAAAATAAGCTATCCCTTCGCAGTAGCCTTTGACGAAGCGCACAGCTTGATCGCGGTTACGTTTCAAATAGCCGCGCGTGGTGTCGATGGAGTTCTGCAAGTAGACGATGTCGAGGTCGGCGGGGTCGGCGAACAGGCGGTAACCGCGCTCTTCGGCGACAAAAAATGACGGCAGCGTGAGCACCGCACCGTCGATGGCGCGATTGTCCATGCTCGCCAAGTTGGCCGGCGACGATCCCAGCTGCAAGATTTGAATGTCGTCGTTGCGCATGTTCCATTTGCGCAAAAACATTTGCAGTACCCAGTGTGACGCCGAGCCGAAGCGGGTGACGCCGATCTTTTTGCCTTTGAGATCCGCCGGCGTTTTGATTTCCGCGCGGGTCATCAAGCGCTGCAAGCCGGTTTTCAACGGCGAAACCGCCAGCACCGTATCGGCGCCTTTGAGCGCCGCGCGGATCACCGCGTCGCCGCCGCCGACGGAAAATTGAATTTCGCCGGCGAGCAGAGAGCTAACGACCAGCGACGCGCCCCCGCCGATGACGATCACTTCGGGATCGATGCCGTATTTTTTGAACAAGCCGCGCTCTTCGGCCACCCACATGGCGCCCTGAGTCGCGCTGACCGAACTGAGGCCGACGCGCAGTCGTTCTTGTGCGTTGGCAGGTTGGTTCATGCACAGGACGGCCATGATTAGAAACCATGAAATTGATCCACGGCGAATTGCGCTCTTGTCATGCCGGCGAAGGGCATCCAGTCTTTGTCTCATGGGTATTTTCACCATCGCCTCGGGGCTCTGGATTCCGGCCTGCGCCGGAATGACGGAACGGACTTCCACCACACACTCTTGTTAAGGAACCTCTGAACAACTGCCCTGGAAGCAGGGCAGCGGAGGATAGATCGTTTTTTTCGTAATGAGTTACAGTTTTTGCGAAGTTATATCAGATTACATTTTGCTCTCGTGGTTAATAGGGTCCTTAGTTTTGCCTCGATTTGC
>SHYW01000024.1 GCA_009692615.1 Deltaproteobacteria bacterium
GGCAAATCGAGGCAAAACTAAGGACCCTATTAACCGCGAGAGCAAAATGTAATCTGATATAACTTCGCAAAAACTGTAACTCATTACGAAAAAAACGATCTATCCTCCGCTGCCCTGCTTCCAGGGCAGTTGTTCAGAGGTTCCTTAGGAGGAGACGTACATGGGACAGAGATCGAAAATTTTCAGTGGGTTGGCTATGTTGCTTGCGGGAGCTTTAACCTTCCCGGTTGGGGCTTAAGAGAAAAAAGCCGCGGAGAAGAAAGCGGAGGAAAAAAAGGCGGAGCCTGCAAAGGCGAAGGCTGAAAAGGTTGCCGGTGACGTTGGCCTATTGGATACCGATAAAAATTATCTGATCGTGGTGACCAAAGACGGCAAGTTGGTGACGTTGGACTACAACGCCAAGACCAAGGTGACAGAAATCCGTGAAACGAAAGTCAAGATGGCTGATGTTGGGTTAGGCTCATCGGCCACCGTAGAATACGTCACCAAAGGCGAGAAAAATTTTCTCTCCAAAATGGAATTCGTTGCGGCTAAGGGCGAATAGAGCTATTTTCTGGCGATGAAATCCCGCCAGTGCACTTAGCGGCGTTAGTTTACTGACGGCATTGCGCGAGATAGCGATACGACGAAAGATATTTTCGTACCGGCACCGGGGGAGGACTCGATCAAGAGTACTCCCCCGATTTGTTTGAGTCGATCGGTCATTCCCGATAGCCCGAAACCAGACTTGCCAAACTTTTGATCTGGCTCAAAGCCAACGCCGTCATCGATGACGCTACCGAAGAGACGGTTGCCGTCTAACCGCAAACTAATGTTAACATGCGTGGCGTGGGAATGGCGGGTAACGTTGGTCAACGCCTCGCGGAGAACATAGTATATTTCGCTCTCGATTCGATGTGGCAAGGTCAAGTTCTCTGAGTTAACCTCCAGCACGCACTCGCCGCCGACGCCGTCGCGCAGGAATTTCAGTTCATCCCGCAGCCGCTCGATCAGCGTTCCCGACGCCAATGCCGCTATCGGCTTTCCGGCTAGAAAAGTTCGTATGTCTTTCATCGTCGACCGGCTCAACTCTTCGGCGGCCTTAAGTTCTTCGATAATTTCCGGCTCGGACTCATGAAGCCGTCCTCGGCTGCTCTCAATTCGCAGAATCAGCGTCGCCAGCGACTGGAGGATATTGTCGTGCAGCTCAAACGTAATACGACGCCGTTCATCCAATACAGCGGCTTGGGCGGCGGTTTTGGAAAGGGCGAGCAATCTTTGATTCTGCTTTTTTTCGAATTCGCTCACGTAGCCGAAAATACACCCGAGTACGATCAGATACAGGCTGCGAACGACGATGGTGTCGATGCCAAGCGGATCCGCTAAGGCCTCGGCAGCTAAAGTCAGCCGCATAGTGATGTAAGCACCGACGCCCGCGAACGCCACGGGAATGCTGCCTTTCATGCCCCAGCGCAAGCTCGCGGTGATGACCGGAAAAGTATAGTAGAAAAAAAATGGTGTTCGCGTGCCGCCAGTGGCGTAAACGATCAGAGCGATCCAGGCGATGTCCAATGATGTAGTGACGACCCCAAGGCCGGCAGGGACATGCTGCTGTTTCCAGGTGAAATAGGATGCCGCTAAGCTGTAGAGCAAGAACGATCCGAGAGAAAAAAAAGAAAGCTCCGGAAAGCGCGCGACACGCAATGGGTTGAGTTGGATCACCACGATCGCGAGGATCGCGAAAGCCAAACGAAGCCAGGCTACGGCTCGCTCCCGCCGGATAATCCAATCGGCCTCCAGCGAGGTTTCCTCACTACCGGCGTGTCGATTTACAAATTCGTCGAAATACAGCGGATCTCTCGTTTCTCGATACCGACCTTGATAACCGCCTAGTGTGCTTGGCCCATCAGAATGAGCGCGGCTTTGAAGCGATTGTTCACTTTGAGCTTGTCGAAAATATTGGTCAGGTGTGTCTTAACGGTTTTTTCGCTGATGAAAATATTCCTGCCGATTTCTTCATTGGTCAGCCCTTTGGCGACTAGTTTGAGGATTTCCATCTCGCGCTTGGTGAGCGCGCTAATGCTGTCGTCGAGCAGCGGCGTCGCTTGGGTTGCTTGAACTTGTTGAGCCTGGGCGATTTCATCAAAGGCCTGCCAGCCTGGAATCTCTTTGTCGATCCAAACCCCGCCGTTGTGGACGCTCCTGATCGCTTGCACGAGCGTGGCTGCCGGGACACCTTTGGGAACGAAACCTCTGGCGCCGCCCTTGGCCGCATTCAGCACGTGTTCTTCCTCTGAAAACGCGGTGAGAATCATCACCCGCGTCGTCGGGCTTCGAGCCGCGATTTCAAGAAGATTTTGCACCACATCGCCTTTGGGCATCTTTAGGTCCAAGAGCAAGACGTCAGGCTTCATTTTATCGACGACTTTAGCGATCTCATCACCGTCGGCTGCCTCGCCAACGACTAGAATGTCTTTTTCTACCGAAAGGATCTTGCGAAGGCCGTCGCGGAGCAGAGCGTGGTCGTCGGCAATTACAACTTTAATCGCTGCCATCTTGTTACCTCGTCAAATTAACTCACCAGCACCGTTCTGATTGGTCAATTGAAAATACAACAAATGGCTGAAGGTGCAAGCTAATTTTCTGCCGGGATTTCGGCTGAGCCTATAGTCCTATTTTGCGCTCAATTCTTGCCGATTACGTAAAAAATCCTACCTAAAGCGTATTGAGATGACATCAGGGTCACGATAAGTATCTTGAAGCATTCCGAGTAATTTAGCGTTGTACGGAGGTCAGATGAAAAATTTGTTTTTAACTCGCGCGCTCATTGGCGTATCGTTGTTCGCGTTCGCTGCTTGTGCGACTCAAGAAGAAATGGCGCCCAAACCAGCACCCGCACCGGCTCCGGCAGCCAAAACAGAGGCGGCAAAGGCAACCAAGTTAGCGGGCGATATCGGCCTGCTCGATACAGAGAAGAACTACATGATTATCGTGACCAAGGAAGGCAAGTTGGTGACGATCGATTACGATGCTAAATTTCAGCCGACCCAAAAAGATTATGTCGAGACCAAAATTGCGGAGATTGGCTTAGGATCTTCTGCCACTGTTGTATACAGCCGGCAAGGCGAAAAGAGCATCGCGTCGAGTATCGAATACTTGCCCGCGAAGGGCGAATAGGACATCGCTGAAAACTACGTTACGGACACAATCAGGAGGAGACTGAAATGAGAGCGAATTGGAAAGTAGCAGGCGGCATCGCGGTGTTATTCGCTGGAGCCTTGGCATTGCCGGTTATCGCCCAAGAGAAAAAGGCCCAAGAGAAAAAGGCCCAAGAGAAAAAGGCCGAAGAGAAGAAAGCCGAAGCGAAATCTGCCGAGCCAGCGAAGGCTAAGGCCGAGAAGGTCGCGGGCGATGTCGGCTTATTGGATACCGAGAAAAACTACATGATCGTCGTGACCAAGGAAGGCAAGTTGATCACCCTGGATTTCAACGCCAAGACCAAGACGACTGAGATCCGCGAATCCAAAGTTAAGATGGCCGACGTTGGGTTGGGGTCCTCGGCGACCGTGGAATACGTCACCAAAGGCGAGAAAAATTTTCTTTCCAAGATGGAATTCGTTGCGGCCAAGGGCGAGTAACCAGCTTAGCTACAGAAGGTCGATTAGAACTTTAAGGGCGCGGTTTTACCGCGCCCTTTGTTTTTTGATTTAGGCTAATTAAACGAAAACCGCCCTGACTCCGTCAGGGCGGCAAGAATTAAGTGTCGCGTTAAATAATTTAGGACTCGCGGGCGGCGAGTCTCTGAAGGCTAGGAGCCTTCTTCTTCGAAGTCGGTGAACACAAGTCTGCGGTAGCCGCGTTCTTCGTCGAGTGTTTTTTGCCGCTTACTTTCCTTTTCGTTTTCTTCCTGGCATTTCACGCACAGGCGGGTAAAGGGCAAAACCTTGAGCCGGCCGAGTTGGATTTCCCCCTCGCAGCTTTCACAAATCTCGTAGCTCTTTTCCTTGATCCGTTGCAGCGCTTCGTCGATGGCGACGACTTTCTCCCGTTCTCGGTCATTGAGGATAAAATTGATTTCCCGGTCGCGCTCATCGCTGGCCAAATCGTAGGTGTCGCGTCCCTCGTCCTTGATGCCTTCGGTCTCGCCTTTGACACGACCCTGCATCTCTTTGCTGAGACCGCGTTTCATTTCCTCAAGCATTTCCGCGGCCCGCTTGAGAAACTCGCGACGTTGTTTTTTTTCTTTGTCTGGATCCGCTTTAGCCATGGAGTATCTCACCCGTTAAATCGTAGTCATGCGCTTCTATGATCTTGACGTCGATCATGGTTCCGGGCTCAGGCGGCAAGTCCGTTACCGACGGTAAATCGTGGTTCGCTATCAGAACGACGCCGTCAACTTCCGGGGCGTGGGCTTGGGTCCGGCCGGAAAGCATGCCTGAGTCCGAATCAATGCCGTCGATCATAACGCGCTGCATGGTGCCAATCAAGGCCTGATTCTTTTTTCGTGACACCGAGGCCTGCAAATCCATCACTTCTTGCCAGCGCTGTTCCTTTTCATCTTCGCTGACTTGGCCGTCGAATTTCGCCGCCGCAGTGCCTTCCTCCTGGGAGTACTTAAAGACTCCGAGCCGTTCGAATTCAGTCTCTTCGACGAAGTCGAGGAGTTCGCCAAAATCCGCCTCAGTCTCGCCAGGAAAGCCGACGATCAAAGAGGTTCTGAGCGTTAGTCCGGGGATTGCATCGCGCAATTTCATGACCGCTTCGCGCACGGCGCTGCCGCTCTTGCCCCGGCGCATGCGCTGAAGCAGGGAGCGGCTAATATGCTGAAACGGGATGTCGACATATTTGCAGATCTTGCCGCTGTCGCGGATCAGGTCGAGCAGCGGCTTGTCGAGAAAGTTGGGGTACGAATAGAGCAGGCGAATCCAAGTGATCTCGTCGATGCCGTCCAACGCTTTCATCAAGCCGTAGAGCGTCGTACCGTCTTTGCGGTCGCGGCCGTAGGCGGTTAGGTCTTGGGCGATGAGATTTATCTCCTTGACCCCGGCGCGTCCGAGCGAGCTGGCTTCGTCGAGCACCGACTCAATGGAGCGGCTGCGGTGCGGGCCGCGTAGTTTAGGGATGATGCAAAAGGCGCACTTGTGATCGCAGCCCTCCGAGACTTTTAAATATGCCGTGTAGGAAGGCGTGGTGCGCAGCCGCGGCGTCGCATGGTCATAAATGTAATTGGGCACACCGACATGCTGGCGCAGCTTGGCGTCGACTTCGTGATCGCGGAGAATTTCGACGATGCGCGGCACTTCACCGGTGCCGATGAACAGGTCGACTTCGGGTAGCTCACTGGCGAGCTCGTCGGGGTAGCGCTGGGATAGGCAGCCGGCGACTACGAGTTTTTTAATCTTACCTTCTTCTTTGAGCCGGCTCATTTCGACAATTGTGTCGACGGATTCTTCTTTGGCCGCGCCGATGAAGCCGCAGGTGTTGACCAACACGACATCGGCGTCGCTTGGTTCCTGGACGATCTCGTAGTGATTTCTTTCGAGCAGCCCAGCCATGACTTCGGAGTCGACCAGATTTCGCGCGCAGCCCAAGCTGACGATGCTGAATTTCTGCTTGGCCGGCATCATCATTGCCCGAGCTCGACTATGTCCGCGCCGTCGGGAATTTTGACTTGAAATAGCGCGTCATTGACGCCGACGCCTTTGCGCATGGCGGAGAAGCGCAGCGTGGTCAGATTGCCGGCGGCGTCGCGCACGCTGACCCACTGGATATCCGAGGCGGCTTTGCTCACGCCGACGAGGATTTCGCTATAACCGCCGGCTTCGCCTTTGGGTTCCAAGCGCAAGACGTTTTGGCTGTCGTCGCTCGCTTTAAGCGTCGCGTTGAAGTCTTTTTTCAAATTTCCCAGACCGAGCAAAAACGACAGCGGGATATCGCCACGAAAGGCGTTTTTGAGCGGGCTTTTGATCACTTGATTCTGATCGGGCTGGTAAAAATACAGATGCTTACCGTCGGTTAAAACGAATTGAGTCTTGGGATCCTCGTAGCGCCAGAGCATTTTTCCCGGCCGTTTGAACGAGAGTTTACCCGACGCTTTCATGGTCCGGTTAAGCGTCTTGACCTCGGTCTGTTGCTGAAAGTCGGCGACAAAATCGCTGGTCGCGTCGTAGCTTTTCTGTAAGCCATCGAGCACCGCTTCGGCACTACGGCTTTCCGCCGCCAGGCTGAGATTCACACCGCAAGCCGCCACTAAGATGATGGCTAGAAGTAATTTAATCTTAGATATCATCGTCAATTTTTCGCGCATAAACTTCACGGGGGCGAGCGCCGTCCGCCGGTCCGACCACCCGGTCGCGCTCCATCTGTTCGATCATCCGGGCGGCGCGATTGTATCCTACCCGCAATCGGCGCTGAACCATAGAGATTGACGCCTGCTGGGTTTCGGTGACGATGGCCACCGCTTGGTCGTACATTTCGTCATATTCTTCGTCGATGGCCGCGGCCGCTTCGGTCTCTTTTTTCGCTTCGAGCACTTCCGGCCGATAGACCGGCCGGCCTTGGGCCTTGATGAATTGCATCACCCTGAGCACTTCTTGGTCCGACACGAAGGCGCCGTGGACGCGGGTCAAGCGCGCGGTGCCCGGCGGCAGAAACAGCAAATCGCCGTTGCCCAAAAGTTTCTCCGAACCCATGGAATCGAGAATCGTGCGCGAATCGATTCTCGATGTCACCTGAAAAGAAATACGCGCGGGAAAGTTGGCTTTGATCAAACCGGTGATGACATCCACTGACGGCCGTTGCGTGGCGAGGATCAAATGGATACCAGCGGCGCGCGCTTTCTGCGCCAAGCGGGTGATGTATTCTTCGACATCGCGGCCGACGGTCATCATCAGATCGGCTAATTCGTCGATGATGATGACGATGCGCGGCATCTTGGCGTGAACCAGCGGCATATTCCGCTGCAGCGTGCCGCCGATGGACAGCGGCGGCAATTCTTCCAACGATTCGGCTTCGGTCAAGTCGATGACGGCTTTTTTGTTGCCGCTCTCTTTTTCCAGCGTGCGGTTATAGTTGTCGATGTTGCGCGCGCCTTTTTCTCGCATTAGACGATAGCGCCGGTCCATCTCTTCCACCGCCCAGAACAATGCCGCGGCGGCTTTTTTTGGATCCGTAACCACCGGCACGAGCTGGTGGGGTATGTCTTCGTAAGCCGTGAGTTCGAGCATCTTCGGATCGACCATGATGAATTTTACGTCTTGGGGACTTGACTTGAAGAGAATGCTCAAGATCATCGCGTTGATCGACACCGACTTGCCGGTACCGGTAGCGCCGGCGACCAACAGATGGGGCATTTTCGCTAAGTCGGTGGAGAACGGCGTGCCGCCGATGTCTTTGCCGAGGGCGAGGGTGATTTTCGAATCGGAATCGCGGTAGGAGTCGTGCTCGATCACTTCGCGCAGATAAACCATTTCACGGCGCGGATTGGGAATCTCGATGCCGACCACCGACTCGCCAGGGATCGGCGCTAGAATGCGTACGCTGACCGCGCGCAGCGCCATCGCCAGATCGTCGGCCAACATGACGATGCGCCGGACTTTGACGCCAGCGGCGGGCTTGAACTCGTACATGGTAATCACTGGGCCAGGGCGTACCGCGACGACTTCGCCCTCGACGCCGAAGTCTTCAAGCTTTTTTTGTAGGATCAGTGAGTTGGCATGCAGCGTTTCCTTGTCGATCTTGATCTGTTCGCCTTCCGGCGGATCGAGCAGCTCCAAGGGCGGCAGCTTATAGCCTTCGCCGACCTCAGGAAGCCTAAACTGTTCCGGCGCCATGGCCGGTTTTTTCGCCGGCCGTTTGATAATATTGAGATCGTCCCTGACCTCGTCCTTGACCATGATCGGCGGCGGCACGTAATCTTTTTTGTCTTTTTTGGTATTCTCGCCGCTGCGCTTTTCTTGTTTCTCTTTGAATTCCTTGATTCGGTCGTTGACCGCCGGCACGAGAGATTTTTTAAACTCGAAAAAGCTTTTCTTGGTGTGGCCGAGCAAATCCATCAGCGAGTTTTGCGTCAATAGCATGATCGACAACAACAAGGTGAACAGCGCGATCAAAGTCGCGCTCAACGGGCCGAACAGCGGCACCAGCACGCTTTCTTTCAAAAAGCCGCCGACGATGCCGCCGGAGTCGCGCGCGCTTTCGCTGTCGATGACCACGCTCAAGATCACGCCGACGCTGATCAACAAGATCAAATAACCGGCCGCCCGGCTGAGCACGACGCCTCTATAGGTCGCGCGAAACAGTTGCGCCGCGGCGATGCAGAGAAAGATCGGCAATAGATAAGACGACAGCCCGAGCCCTTGGAGCAGCAGGTCGGCCAAAAAGGCGCCGACAAAGCCGCCCCAGTTATGCGTGCTCACGGCGCCTGAAGGCGTGTTGTAGGAGCGATCGCCGACGCTAAAAGAAATCAGGCTAATGGCGATCAAGAGCGCCGTGAGACCGATCAGTACGCCCCAGATTTCGCGATTGAGCCGGCCTTTTTCGATGACTACTGACATGGCGGGTTTCCTTTGCTGCGAATTTCGCTAGTCGATAGAAGCTTCAAAAAAGCAGTTTCTCTCGCCAAGGCGCCAAGACGCAAAGTTCGGGAATTATAATTCCTAACCTTAGCGCCTTTGCGCCTTGGCGAGAGTCATTATTCGTTCCTAGGTTTCGATAATATACGGCAGCACCAACGGGTGGCGTTCGAGTTTTTTGCGGAAAAAACGGCGCAACACTTTGCGCACTTCCTCTTTTAGCTCGGTGGGATCGGTGCGGGTTTCGTGGTTCATGTTGTTCAACGCCAAGAGCACTTCGCGCTTGGCGCTCTCCATAACTTCCTCGCTCGCTTCGGCGAGCATGAAGCCGCGTGAGATCAGCTCCGGGCCGGCGACCAATTCGCCCGACTGTTGATGGATAGCCATCACCGCCAGCACCATGCCGCCTTCGGAAAGGTGGCGCCGGTCGCGGATCACCACATCGCCGACATCGCCGACCCCTTTGCCGTCGACAAACACCCGGCCGACTTGGATCGGTTTAACTTTCTTTGCGCTCTTGGCGGTGAGCTCCAGCACGTCACCGTCTTCGAGCAGAAACAGGTTCTCTTCCGGCAGGCCGACATCCTGGGCCAAGCGGCGGTGGCGCACCAGGTGGCGATACTCGCCGTGGATCGGCACGAAGTAGCGCGGCCGAGTGAGCTGCAACATGGTTTTCAATTCTTCTTGGCTGGCGTGGCCCGAAACATGGATTTCCGAAACCTTCTCGTAGTGCACCGCCGCGCCGCGCCGGTATAGATGATTGATTAAATTCGAAATCGTCTTTTCGTTGCCGGGGATAAATTTTGACGAGAGAATCACGGTGTCGCCGGCCTCGACTTTGATCGTCTTGTGATCGTTCAGGGCGATGCGGTGCAGCGCCGACATCGGTTCGCCTTGGCTGCCGGTGGTGAGAAACGTCAATTTGTCCGCCGGCAAATCTTGCCAGCGCTCGCTCTCGGTCATAAAATTACGCGGCAGATGGAGATATCCCAAGTCGGCGGCGACCTGGCTATTGCGAATCATGCTGCGGCCGCTGAGCACGACGCGCCGGTCGCACATTTCTGAGATGTCGATGATCTGCTGGATTCGCGGGATGCTCGATGAAAAAGTCGACACCAACACTTTGCCGGCGCTGTTTTGAATGATCCGCTCCAGCTCGGGCGCCACGGTACGCTCGGACGGCGTATGGCCCGGCCGTTCGACATTGGTGGAGTCCGAGAGCAACAGCAGCACGCCCTTTTCGCCGTAGGCGGCGAAGCGTTGGAAGTCGAACATCTCGCCTTCCATGGGCGTGTTGTCGATTTTGAAATCGCCGGTATGAATGATCGTTCCCACCGGAGTTTCGATCGCCAGCGCTAGACAGTCCATCAAACTATGGGTGACCCGGATACCTTCCAAGCGAAACGGCGCGATGTCCCAAGGCTGGCCGGCGGCGATCTCATGCACTTCGGCGCTATCTTCGAGGTTGTGCTCGGTTAACTTATTTGCCAGCAAACCGAGGGTCAGCCGCGAGCCGTAAATCGGCACGTCGAGATGTTTCAAAATATACGGCAGCGCGCCGACATGATCCTCATGGGCGTGAGTGAGAACGATCGCTTTGAGCTTGTCGCTGTTTTCGAGCAAGTAGCTGACATCGGGAATGACCAAATCGATGCCGAGTAGATTGGCTTCGGGAAACATCAAGCCACAGTCGACGGCGATGGCCGCGTCGCCGTATTCGATCAGCATCATGTTGAGGCCGAACTCGCCGAGGCCGCCCAGCGGTATGATTCGTACTGGATCCATAAAATATTAAATACCCTGTTTCTCCATCGCCTGGTGGCGCACCCTCAATGGCTCAGACGGCTCGATGGATTCGCCATCTCTGCGGGCCAGCTCGATTGAATGATTCAAATGGCCGGCGATCACATCGCGCACTTGATTGGACAACAAACGGAGATTCCCTGGACGAAACCCTTCGACTGCCACAGGCTTCTCGATTACGACTTTGACGATTCCCGAGCCTAGGCGCCAGCTGTCCGCGGGCAACAGCGCGCCGCTGCCGCTGATAGCGATGGGCACGACCGGCGTCTGGGTTTGCACGGCGAGCAGAAAGCCGCCTTTTTTAAAGCGCTGCAACGCGCCGGTGCGGCTGCGCGTGCCTTCAGGGAAAACAACCAGAGAAATGCCCGCCGCCAAGCGCTCCTTGGCCCGGGCTAAGCTTTTGAGCGCGTCCCGCGGATCTTTGCGGTCCACGGTCACATGCTTGGCCGCCCACATGGCCCAGCCAAAAAACGGTACGCGGAGCAATTCTTTCTTAGCCAGCCAGCGCAGTTGAAACGGCCGCAGCGCCTGCACTAACACCGGTATGTCGATGTTGCTCTGGTGATTGACGATGAAAATATATGGGCGCTGCGGATCGATGTTGTCCAATCCCTCGACTTTCAACGAAATCCCACCGACGCGCAGGATCAACCAGGTCCACAGCCGATTGATGCCGTAGATGCGTTTGCCGTGCGCTTCAAATAATCCGAATAAAATCGTCGCTAGCGAAAGTAAAACAGTGATCAGCGCGAGAAACGTCAGCTGGAAGAAATATAGCATCAAATTTCAAGTCGGATTTGAGCGGAACTCGGCACTGAAACTAGCAGGGTTATCTTAGAGGACGGGCTGGCAAAAAGCAATGTGTGGAAACTCGGCCGGCAGGCGAAAACTCTTATTGACTTTGGCGCTCAACTCTCCGTATTGTCAGCGGACTTGATTCATTCCAATTACCGGACATCTGGTTTCTAAAAAGGAGATTGACTTTGGGAAAGCTCATCGCTTGGCTGCTTTCGTTCGGCCTACTCGGTTGCGCTTCGACGTTAAGCCAGCGCGCGGGTATGGTTCCCGAAGCCAAAGACATGGCGCTGGTGGGCTACAACGATTTGCAGAATCGCTCGGCCTACCAACCGATCATTCACCGCCAGGGCAACCGCTTCATCGCCTACATCGGCCATCACGGCGGCTCAGCGTTAAATCCTCTGACCGGCAAGGTGGAAGCCAACGGCACCTCGATCGTCGATGTCAGCGATCCACGCAGTGCAAAATATTTAGCGCATTTCCCGGGCTCTTCCGCCGGTTCGGGCGAAGCTGGCGGGGAGCAAATGTTGCGCGCTTGCGATGGCAAGGATTTGCCCAAGGGCGATGCCAAGAAAACTTATCTGCTGCGCAGTTTCGGCAACGAAGGCCACGAAGTCTTGGACGTCACCGACCCAGCCAAGCCGGCGCTGCTGACGAAAATAATCTCCGGGCTCACCTCTACGCATAAAAACTGGTGGGAGTGCGATACCGGCATCGCCTATCTGGTTTCCTATAAAAAAGATGAAGGCTGGCGCAGCCGCGGCGTGAAAATCTACGACCTCAGCGACCCGGCGCGGCCGCGCTACATTCGCGACTTCGGATTGGTTGGCCAAGAGCCTGGATCCAAGATCGAACCCGTGCCGCAGTCTCTGCACGGACCGATCCGGTTGGGCAACCGGGTTTATTTCGGCTACGGCTCGAGCAACGCCGGGACCATGCAGATCGTCGACCGGGAAAAATTACTCAAGGGCAATCCTGCGGTGAAAGATCCCTTCGCGCCGACGCCGGAGAATCTACGCTATCCGGAAATCTCGCGCTTGGAACTTTATCCCAACACTGGCGCGCACACCGCGTTTCCGGTGCTCGGCATGACGATGCCGGAGTTCGCCAAGATGGAGAAAGGCAAAAGCGCCGACTTCGTGGTGATCGTCACCGAAGCAACGCAGAACGAATGCCGCGAGTTTCGCCACCCGGTTTTTTTCGCCGATATCAGCGACGAAAAACGGCCGTTTTCAGTTTCAAACTTCGATGTCATCGAGTCCAGCGGCGATTATTGCGGCCGCGGCGGACGCTTCGGCGCCCACGCCAGCAACGAATCGTTCACGCCGATCTATTACAAGCGCATGATCTTCGTCACCTACTTCAACGCGGGGGTGCGCGCCGTCGATATCCGCGACCCGTACCGGCCGAAAGAAGTCGGTTACTACATTCCCGCGATCACCGACAAAACCGATAAGCGTTGCGTGCCCAATCCGGGCGGCGGCGAGAGCTGCAAGGTCGCGATCCAAAGTAACAACGTCGAAGTCGACGATCGCGGATTGATCTACGTTGCCGACCGCGCCAATACCGGCATGCATATTTTGGAACTCACCGGCGCGGCGCGCAAGGTTGCCAATTTTCCCGATGGCAAGTGATCCGTCATTGACTCGGTGCAATGGCGGGGATAAGTTGATTTCACTTTTTCTCGCGTAGGTCATTTCCGCTCGGAGGCATTCATGTCCGTCAACAAAGTGATTTTGGTCGGCCGTTTGGGCAAAGATCCGGAAGTGCGCTTTACCAACACCGGTAGCGCGGTGGGAAATTTTTCCATTGCTACCTCGGAGATTTGGAACGACCGAGAGGGCAAACGCCAAGAGCGCACCGAGTGGCACAACATCGTGGTATGGGGCAAACAGGCC
Organism: Deltaproteobacteria bacterium; assembly: GCA_009692615.1. Lineage (NCBI taxonomy): Bacteria > Pseudomonadati > Myxococcota > Myxococcia > Deltaproteobacteria bacterium. Next base: position 13,052 of record SHYW01000024.1, read on the forward strand.
GAGCATTGCGGCCAATATTTGGCGAAGGGCCGTGAAGTGTATGTCGAAGGCAGCATTCGCACGCGCAGCTACGACGACAAAAACACCGGCGCAAAACGCTACATTACCGAAATCGTCGCCCAGCGCATTCAATTCTTGGGCGGCGGAGGGGGCGCGCGCACGGCGCCCGCAGCTGACGCCGGCCACGCCGACGATATGAGCATGGCGAGCGGTATGGGCGGCGGCCAAGCGCCGGCGGACGACGATATTCCGTTTTGATTGCTCTAGCCGAGTAGCGCCGCGAAGTTATTCCTACCAGCCGTCAGATTTCAAGCTTAAGTCAAAGACATGGATCGACCGCCGCTTGACAATATCGATGTCGACGCCGCGTTGCGGACGATTCTCGAAGGTGCCGCGACCCACACCGGCACGGAATTTTTTCGAGCTTTAGTTCTCAATCTCGCCCGCGCTCTCAAAACTCATGGCGCCTGGGTTACCGAATATATTTCCGAGCGGCGCGCGCTCAAACCATTCGCCTTTTGGTTGGGCGAGGGTTGGATCGATATGGCGGAAATGCCAGTGAAGGGCACGGCTTGCGAGACCGTGGTCGAAGATCGTCGACTGGTTCATATCCCTAAAATCTAATTGAACTCTACCCTGACAGTCCAACCGCGCGCGCGACCGGCGTGGCTAGCTACATGGGCGTGCCGTTGCTCGACCTCGATGACCCGGTCCTCGGCCATTTGGCGGTGCTCGATCTGCGGCCCATGCCGGCCGAACCGCGGATGCAGGCGGTGTCAAATATTTGCCGCGCGCGCCGCCGCGGAGCTGCGCCGGCTCCGCGCCGAAGCGCAGATGCGTGAGCGCGAACAGAAGCTGTTTCGGCTTATCGGTGGCGCCATGGATGCGATCATTGAGCTAGATCGCGATTTGGCAATCACGTAAATCAATCCCACCGCGGAAAAAGTCTTCACTTGCGGTCCGGAAGAACTGGACGGACGAACGTTTAGCCAATTTCTCGTGCCCGAGGCGCGCGACAAATTGGCGCGCTTGATCTCCGATCTCGACAGCCGCTCCGACGGTCAACGCTCGCTGTGGATCGCCGGCGGCCTCGATGTCAGCACGCCGGACGGAATCAAGTTTCGCGCCGAGGCGACCTTGTCGCGCTTCGATGTCGAGCGCGAGCCGTTTTACACTTTGATCCTGCGCAACGTCAACGAACGGCTTGAAGCCGAGCAGAAAACTCATTCGCTCACGGTGGAAACCGAATATCTGCGCGAAGAGCTGAAAACGCTGGCGGGCGGCGATGAAATCATCGGCCAGAGCGAGGCGCTGCGCAAGGTTCTACGCGACGTGCAAGAAGTCGCCGGCACCGATGCCACGGTGTTGCTGCTCGGCGAGACCGGCACGGGTAAAGAAGTGATCGCCCGGGCGATCCAGCGCGCCAGCCGGCGGCAGCACAAGCCGCTGGTCAAGGTGAACTGTGCGGCGATCCCGGCGACATTGATCGAGAGCGAATTTTTCGGCCACGAAGCGGGCGCGTTCACCGGCGCGACCAAAAAGCGCGACGGCAGATTCGCCTTGGCCCATGGCGGCACGATCTTTCTCGACGAAGTAGCGGAACTACCGCTTGATTTGCAGAGTAAACTTCTGCGCGTGCTGCAAGAAGGCGAGTTCGAACCAGTGGGCAGATCGCAGACGCGCAAAGTTGACGTACTCGTTTTGGCGGCGACCAATCGCGATCTGGCGCTCGCTGTCAGCGAGGGTAAATTTCGCGAAGATCTTTACTATCGTTTGAACGTTTTTCCGATCGAGCTGCCGGCGCTGCGCGAACGGCGCGACGATATCGGCATGCTCGCCAACGCCTTCGCGCAAAAAATTGCTAAAACCATGGGCCGGTCGCTAGAGACATTGTCCGCGGATAACTTGCGCCGACTCGAAGCCTATCATTGGCCCGGTAATGTGCGCGAGCTGCAAAATATTATCGAGCGCGCGGTGATCACTTCCCATGACGGCAAACTCAATCTTGACCGCGCCTTGCCGGAAAGCGTCGGTGCCACCGCCGCCGCGTTAAGTAACCCGCCAACGCCAAACCAACGCGTGCTCAGTGCCAAAGAGATCGAAGACATAGAGCGGCAGAACTTGATCGCTGCTCTGGAAGCCTGCGACTGGAAAGTTGCCGGTGATAACGGTGCGGCAAAGCTTCTCGGTATCAAACCCACCACGCTGAGCTCGCGCATCAAAGCGCTCGGCATCGCCCGCCAGCGCTAATCCATTTACGAAATCTCAATTTCGGTCCTCACGAGTTTTCGTGGATTACGAAAACTCGTTTCGTCATTTCTCTCTTAATTTTGTCTAAGTTTCTGTTTTTTTGTGAAAAATATTTTCGCGATCGCTTGGCACAATTCCCGCTATAGGTCTGGGCAGATAGTCGATGGCGGAAAATCGACAAATCTAAAGGAGGATAGCCAGGTTACAGACAGCGGTAAAATTCAACGAGGGCGCGACAATCCAACCGGCGGAATATCTGCGCGGTGCGATGGCGGAACTGGCACCGCGCTTCGCGGCGCGGGCGGCTGAAGCTGACGAGAACGATCGCTTCGTCGCCGCCAATTACGTTGACCTCAAGGCGCAGGGTTTCGTTTCAGCCGGTGTGCCTGTCGAACTAGGCGGTCTCGGCGCGAGCCATGCGGAATTATGCGAGATGCTCCGTACCTTGGCGCACTCATGCGGTTCGACGGCGTTGGCGCTGTCCATGCACACCCATCAGGTGGCGACCAACGCGTGGCGCTGGTGTCATCAGAAAGCGCCGGTCGATGGTTTGCTCAAGCGCGTGGCAGTGGAAAATTTGATTCTCTTGAGCAGCGGCGGTTCGGATTGGCTCAAGGGCGCGGGCAGCGCGACTAAAATCGACGGCGGTTATCGAATCAACGCGCGAAAGATATTTTCCAGCGGCGCGCCGGCGGGCGATCTGTTGATGACCAGCGCAGTCTACGACGATCCCGAAACCGGACCGACAGTGTTCCATTTCGCCGTGCCGATGAAGGCCGAAGGGGTGAAGGTTCTCAATACCTGGAAAGTCATGGGCATGCGCGGCACGGGTTCGCATGACATCGAGCTGAACAATGTTTTTGTCGCCGACGCGGCGATCGGCGTCAAACGGCCGCAAGGAAAGTGGCATCCGCTGTTTCACATTATTTCGATGATCGCTTTTCCATTGGTTTACTCGGCGTATCTCGGCGTTGCCGAGGCGGCGCGCGATCTGGTCGTCGATAACGCCGGCAAACGCAAAACGGATTACCATTCAATCGATCTGATCGGCGCCATGGATAACGAGTTGACGATGGCTCGGTTGGCGCTCCAAGATATGATCGCCGTGGCGGCAAAAAATGATCCGGGGTTGGTGATCACCAATCGCATCATGACCGGTCGCACGCTGGTCGCGCGCGGTGTGCTGCAAACCGTGGAACTGGCGATGGAGGTCGCTGGCGGCGGCACGTTCAATCGTTCCGCAGGGTTGGAAAGACTTTTCCGCGATGCTCAGGCGACGCGCTTTCATCCGCTGCGCGAAGGCGGGCAAAAAACTTATGCTGGACGGATGGCGTTGGGCTTGGATGTCGACGAGGTGACTTGACCGCCAAACGTTTCACGCCACCAGATTGCGCGGCTCGCCGCGGAGAAAAGCTTCGACGTTGGCTTTGACTTCGATCAGCAATCGTTGGCGCGCTTCCCGCGCGCTCCAGGCGGTGTGCGGTGTGACCAGCAGATTGGGCAATTCGCTGGCGGCGAGAACGATCGGATGATCCGGTGGCGGCGGTTCCTTGGAAATTACATCGAGGGCCGCCGCGGCGATTTTTTTGCTGCGCAGTGCGTCGATCAGCGCGGCTTCGTCGATCAGCGCGCCGCGGGCGGTGTTGATCAGCAATGCCGTCGGTTTCATCAGAGCGAGCGACTGCTCATTGATGAGATTTTTCGTCTCCGGCGTCAGCGGACAGTGGAGTGTGACGATGTCGGCTTGGCGCAGCAATTCGTTCACTGCCATTCGATCCGTTGCAATGGGCTCATTGGTTCCCGGTCTCGCCGCGATCAAAATCTCCATGCCGAAGCCGCGCGCCATTTGCGCCACGGCTCGGCCGATGTTGCCGTAACCGATGATGCCGAGTTTTTTGCCGGACAATTCGAGAATCGGAAATGTCAGCAGCGTGAAGACGGGACTTTTCTGCCATTCGCCTGCTATTACAGTGTTGCCATATTCTGCGGCGCGGGTCGCCAATTCTAAAATCAGTGCGAGGGTGAACTGCGCCACGGATTGCGTCGCGTAGCCCGGCACGTTGCAGACTTTGACGCCGCGCTTCGCTGCTTCCTCTTTGTCGATGATGTCGGTGCCGGTGGCGGCGACGGCGATCAGTTTCAGATCGCGCGCTTCAGGGGAGTTTAAAATCGCTTTGTCAATGACGGCCTTGTTGGTGACGGCAATCGTCTGGCCGGCGATTCGTTCGATGGTTTCGGCGGGACTGGTGACCTGATGCACCGTGCAATTCCACGCGTTGGTAAAAAGTTCCAGCGGCATGTCGCCGTAGGTGGCGGCGTCGAGAAAGACGATTCTAATCTTCGGCGCGCTCATTTCGCCAACTTTCCTTGGGCTTCAAGTATTTTTGCTTCGTCCCAGAAGCGGTCCATCTCTTCGAGGGAAGAATCGGTGAATTCTTTATTCGCGTGGCGCAATTTCGCTTCGACATGGTGGAAGCGCTGGGTGAAGCGGTCAATGGTTTGCGCCAAGACGGTTTCGGACTCGACGTCGAGAAAGCGCGCGATATTGACCATGGTGAAAAGCAGATCGCCCAGTTCTTCTCCTGTATGAGTTTTGTCGCCGGAGGCCACCGCGTCTTTGAGTTCGCGCATCTCTTCGTCGACTTTGGCCCAAACCTGATCGATGTTCGGCCACTCGAAGCCCAAGCTGGCGGCGCGCCGGGAAATCGCTTGGGCGCGCGCCAGCGCCGGCATGGCCCGCGGCACGTTGCCGAGCGCGGATTTTATTTCGCCGTTGGGCTTTTCTTTAGCCTTGAGCTGGGCGCGCTGTTTGAGCGCGGCGGCGGGATCTTCCGGCAGCGGCTCGCCGGCGAAGACGTAGGGATGACGGCGCACCAGTTTGTCGGTGAGTATGTCGATGACGTCAGCGATGGTGAAGCGGGCGGCTTCTTTGGCGATCTGAGAGTGAAAGACCACTTGCAGCAGCACGTCACCCAGTTCTTCTTTTAACTTGGTCACGTCGCCTTCGTCGATGGCGTCGAGCAATTCGTAGGTTTCTTCGAGCAAGCAAGGTTTGAGCGAGAGATGGGTTTGCTCTTTGTCCCATGGGCAGCCGTCGGCGCCGCGAAGTTGCGCCATCACATTCAATAGTTCGGTAAGTTTTTGTTCGGTGTCTCGATCGCTCACTGTTTAGCCTCCGACTTTTCCCTCCGACGGTGATGTGCTAAGTCATGGTCGATCGATTTATAACAGACTCGAAGGAGAAAACCATGCCGACGGCGATGCTCGACGGAATTGAAACTTACTATGAAACCCACGGTTCAGGCACGCCGATCTTGATGTGCGCGCCGGGGGGCTTCGACGCGACGATTGAAAAGTGGCGCGTGGCGAGCGCGTGGACCGGCATCGACGCGATTAAGACTCTCGCGGCTGAACACACGGTTATTCTCTACGACCGGCGCGAGTGCGGCCAGTCGGGCGGGCGGGTCGAACGGCTGAGTTGGGCGAGTTACACAGCCCAGGGAAAGGCGCTGCTCGATCATTTGAAAATCGACTCCGCCTTCGTCATGGGCGGCTGCATGGGCTGCTCGGTGGCCTTGGCCTTCGGCGTGCACTATCCCGAAGTCACACGCGGCTTGATCCTGCATTGGCCGGTGGGTGGCCATCGTTGGAAAGTTGGCGCCCAAGATCGGTTCCAGCGCCACTACAATTTCACCAAGCAAAACGGTCTGAGCACGGTCATCGAACGGTCGCGCGATAAGAAAAATTTCTGGCTCGACCCGGAGACTGGTCCCTGGGCTGGCTTGCTCGCGCAGGATGAAAAATTCGCTGCGGCATTCGCCCAACAAAACTTAGAGCGTTATCTCGGCCTAATTCTCACCACCGGCCGCGCCATGTTCGACCGCGACACCGCCACCGGCGCCGAGGCTGAAGAGGTGCTGGGCACCGGCGCGCCGACGTTGATTATCCCCGGCGACGATCAGTCCCACGCGACTTCGGCGGCGCATTATTTACGCGAACTTCTGCCCAAGGCGGATTTTTGGAACGTCATGCCGCCGGAGCAAACGACGCAGAAGATTTGCGCGCAGGTGCTAGAGTTTTGCCGTAAGCATGATTCAATTTTTGTGAAATCGGTTCGCTGAGGGGTGGACCGTCGCGGTAAAATTTGATAGACAAAACCCACTTCAAACTACATTCAATAATCTAAGGAGGTCCCGATGGACGTTACTAATTCTACGGTCCAACTCAATACCACTGACGGCAAGATGGACGCTTACGTGGCGCAGCCAAAGGATGGCGGCAGTTATCCCGGCGTGGTGGTGTTGCAAGAAGCTTTCGGCGTCAACGATCACATGAAGAAGGTTTCCGATCGGATCGCAGCGGAAGGCTACGTGGCGATTTGTCCGGATATTTATCATCGTGAGACCGAGCGGGTGATTCCGTTTTCCGACATGGGCAAAGCGATCGCGACTTTGCAGCGGGTGCAGGATCCCAAGGCGATGGAAGATGTCGGCGCGGCGCTCGCCCATCTAAAATCCCAGAGCAACGTCAAGGCCGGCTCTCTCGGCGTCGTCGGCTTTTGCATGGGCGGCCGGCTGACCTATCTGACCGCGGCGCACCATGCCAACGACGTCAAATGCGCGGTGCCCTACTACGGCGGCGGCATCACCATGGGCAATCCGAGCCCGCTATCGCGCACCGGTGAGATCAAGTGTCCGATGTATCTTTTTTTCGGCGCTAAGGATCAATTGATCCCGATGGATCAAGTCGGCCAGATCAACACCGAGCTGACCACCAAACAAGTTCCCTTCCAGATGAAAATTTATCCCGATGCCGGCCACGGCTTTTTCTGCGACGAGCGCGGCAGCTATAACGAAAAGGGTGCCAAGGACGCTTGGGAAAAAACCAAGTCTTTCTTCGCCCAGCATTTGAAGTAGTTTGCCTGTCGGTTGGGTTTAAGGGAGAGGAAAAGCAAAAAACTTTTCCTCTCCCTTTTTTTGTTTCTGTAAAAATTTTCCGTTACAGTAGCTTTCACCATGCCACGTAAGAACAAGCCAGACGAAATCAAGGTCGGCCTCGTGCAAATGCGTTGCGGCGCCGATCCGGCGGCCAATCTCGCTAAAGCGATCGGACGCATCGAAGCCGCGGCCAAGCGCGGCGCGAAAATTATCTGCCTGCAAGAACTGTTTCGCTCGCGCTACTTTTGCCAGAGCGAGGATGCGCGTAATTTTAAATTGGCCGAAACGATTCCCGGTCCGAGTACCGACGCGCTGGTGCAAGTGGCGCGTAAACGGAAGGTGGTTATCGTCGCTTCGTTGTTCGAGCGGCGTACCGCCGGTTTGTATCATAACACCGCGGTGGTGATCGATGCCGATGGATCGCTGGTCGGCAAGTACCGCAAGATGCATATCCCCGACGATCCGCTCTATTACGAAAAATTTTATTTTACTCCTGGAGACCTGGGCTTTCCGAGTTTTCAGACACGTTACGCCAAGATCGCCGTATTGGTCTGTTGGGATCAATGGTTTCCCGAAGGGGCGCGCTTGGCGGCGCTGGCGGGAGCGCAGATCATTTTTTATCCCACCGCCATCGGTTGGATTCCCAACGAGCCGCGCGCCGTTGCGCGCGAGCAGCGCAACGCCTGGGAGCTGATCCAACGTTCCCACGCGGTCGCCAACGGCGTGTTCGTCGCCGCGGCCAATCGCGTCGGTCGCGAAGGTAAAATAAACTTCTGGGGGCATTCCTTCGTCGCTGGACCGTTTGGCGAAATCGTCGCCAGCGCCGGCGATACGCGCGAAGAAATTCTCATCGCCAAGTGCGATCTCGCCAAGATCGAGCAGACGCGCCAGAGTTGGCCGTTTCTGCGCGACCGGCGCATCGATGCTTACAGTTTGCTGCTCACCCGCATGCTCGACCGTTAATTCGCCCCGCTTCTCATGAACGCTTCTGACTCGAATTTGGCGACACCCGCGTCGCTCGGCTACGCGATGCCGGCCGAATGGGCGCGTCATCGCGCCACTTGGCTCTCGTGGCCGACTAATTTAGAAACCTGGCCGACCTACTTGGAACAGGTGCGCGAAATTTGGCTGCGCATGATCTGCGCCTTGGCGCTTCATGAGCACGTCTATTTGTTGGTCGCCGATGAAGCGACGCAACAGCGGGTTGTCGCACTTTTGCGCGCAGCCAAGTGCGATCTCGCCAACGTCACGCTGCTAAAAATTTCCACCGTCGATGTTTGGATGCGCGACTACGGGCCGACCTTCGTGACTCGCGCTTCGGCTGACGCGCCGCTGGCGTTTAACGATTGGATCTTCAATGGTTGGGGCGGCAAGTATCCGTCCTACGAGCAAGACGAACGGGTCGCGCGGGCGATCGCCGAGCTGCTCAAAGTTCCGGTCTTCGATCATAAGGTGATTCTCGAAGGCGGTTCCATCGAGGTCAACGGCGCGGGGATTTGTCTCACCACGGAGCAGTGTTTGCTCAACCCCAATCGTAACCCGCATTTGAGCCGAGGCGAGATCGAGCAATTGTTAAAAAACTCTCTCGGCGTCGAACAGGTGATCTGGCTCGGCGAGGGAATCGTCGGCGACGACACCGACGGCCATATCGACGATATCGCCCGCTTCGTCAATCCAACCACGATTACGTGCATCGTCGAAACGAATTCCCGCGACGACAATTACGCTTTTCTGCAAGACAACTATGAGCGCTTGCAAAGCGCACGCGATGCGCGTGGCGGCAAATTCGAAATCGTCACGCTGCCTTGTCCGGCGCCGGTTTATTATGACGGCGCGCGGCTGCCGGCGAGCTACGTAAATTTCTACATCGCCAATGAAATCGTTTTGGCGCCGGTGTTTGGCGATGCCAGGGACCAAGCCGCCTTGGGAATTCTGCAAGAGCTGTTCGCCGATCGCAAAGTGATCGGGCTGCGCTGCAACGAAGTGGTCGCCGGTTTGGGCGCGATTCACTGTGTGACGCAACAGGAGCCGGCGATAAATTTCTCGCGGCCTTGACAATTTCGCCGCCGCGCCTATGCTAACCAGCTGTATGGGTCAGATCATTCAGCTCCAGGAACTGCACCAAGCCCGCCGCCGACGTTCCGAAAAAGTCAGCATGGAAAATTGTGTCGAGTTGCTCGAATGGAATCTGAAAAAAAGCATCGATAATTATTTCGGCGCGCCGCGCGAAGAGCGTTCCATGCGCGCGATACAGATTCGCAAGCTCAGCGAAATTCTCGAATCCGCCCTACGTCTTCTCTGATCGCGCCACGGTTGATCGTGGAACCATCCAACCCCCTGGTCCTGCTGCTTCTGTTATTTCTCGGTTTGATTGCGATCGGCTGGTTTTTTTTGCGCCGGCTCGAATCATTGTTGCGCAACAAGCCTGAAGATTCTTCGTTCCTATTGATGCAGCAGCAAGTCGATCAGTTGCGCTTGCAATTCAGCCAAAGTTTGGACAATAGCACGCAATCGATCCAACAGCAGTTGGGCCAGCTCCTGGGCCACGTCAATCAACGCTTGCGCGAGAACGCCGACGTGCTCAGCCAAACCCAGCAGAGCCTGGGGGAGCGGCTCGACCACGCCTCCCAAGTGGTCGGCCAAGTGCAACGCAGTCTCGGCGGTTTGGAAGAAGCCAATCGGAAGATTTATGAAGTCGGCAAAGATATCGCCTCGCTGCAGGAAATTTTACGCGCGCCCAAACTGCGCGGCGGCTTGGGCGAATATTTTCTCGAAGAATTGCTCGGCCAGATTCTGCCGCCGCAGCATTTTGCCACCCAGCATGGCTTTCGCAGCGGCGAAAAAGTTGACGCGGTGGTGAAACTCGGCGCTTCCTTGGTTCCGGTGGATGCCAAGTTTCCGCTGGAGAACTTCAAACGCATGCTCGACGCCACCGGCGACGAGGAAAAAAATCGCGCCAAGCGCCAATTTGGCGCGGATGTGAAAAAACATATCGACGCCATCGCGGCCAAGTATATTTTGCCGGACGAGGGCACTTACGATTTCGCGTTGATGTATATTCCGGCAGAAAATATTTACTACGAGACGATCATCAAAGACGATTCGCCCGACGGCAAGAGTCTGTCGCACTACGCGCTGGCCAAACATGTCATACCGGTGTCGCCGAACACGCTCTACGCTTATTTGCAGGCGATCGTGCTCGGTCTCAAGGGCATGAAGGTCGAAGAGCGCGCCAAGGAGATCCTCGAGTACTTGGGCCGATTGAACGGCGAGTTTGCCAAGTTTCGCGACGAGTTTTCGTTATTGGGCAAACATTTGGGCCATGCCCAAGCGAGTTATCAAAGCGCCGAGCGCCGCCTCGAACAGTTCGGCCAGCGGCTGGCGGCCGCCGAGGGCGAGCGCCAAGAATTGTTCGAAGCGTCTCTGCGCGCCAAGCCGCAATAGCGGCTTGCACGTTTAGTAAAGACCAACCGGGAGAGCTGATGACGTGCGCTTGAGTTTGTTTTCCCGCCTCGCGATCGGTTATCTGTCGATTCTGCTCATGGTTGCGGGTGTGAGTTCCTATGCGATCTTGATGCTGCGCCAATTCGGCGGCCTCGCCGAGTCGATTGTCAAAATCGACAACCCGATTCTCGACCATGAAAAAGCCCTCGCCGATCTGTTGCTCGGCCAAAGCCGCGCCGAGCAGAAATATGTGATCACTAAAGACGAGGTTTGGTATTTGGAATTCGTTCGTTTAAAAAATGAGTTCCAAGCGCAGCTGGCGCGGGCGAGCGCTTTAGGCGATGCTGGCACGACCGCTAGTCTCGCCGCGATTGCCGCGGATCATCGCCGTTATGTCGAAGTGGTCGACGGCGAAGCACGCTATTTGCGGCTTCGAACGAGCTACGCTCAGGCGCGTCTTAAAGCCGATAAGGATGCGCTGGTGGACGGCATGCTGACGAGCTTCGAGAACTTGCGCACCGACCGGCAGCGAGCGGTGGTCGCCAAGGTCGCCAATCTCGCTAGTGCCGCCGCGCGTGCGCGCAAGATATCGATGACGATTACGCTCGGCTGCTTGATCGCGATTTTACTTTTATCACTGCTGATCACCCGCAGTATCACCGTGCCCATCGGCTTGCTCAAGAATAAGACCAGGGAAATCGCCGAAGGTCATTTTGGCGTCAATGTTGAAGTGCGCTCACCGCCGGAAATTCGCGAACTGGCCCAGGCGCTCAATTCCATGAGTGAAAAGTTGGCGGCGCTGGACCGCATGAAGGCGGATTTTTTCGCCTCCATGTCGCACGAGTTGCGCACGCCGCTGACTTCGATCAAGGAAGGCACGGGGCTCCTCTTAGAGGGCATCGGCGGGCCGATCAGCGATAAACAGCGCCGCTTGCTCGATATCCTCGCCGAAGAGAGCCAGCGGCTGATCAATCTGGTCAATTCGTTGCTCGACTTATCGAAGATGGAAGCCGGTATGATGCGCTACGAGTTCGAGGTCGGCGCGGTGGAGCCGTTGATCAAACGCGCCATCGCCGAGATCGCGCCGCTGCTGGAGGCCAAGCAGATCCAAATCGAAAGCCATTTGGCGGCGGCGCTGCCGACGGTGCGCCTGGATCCCGAGCGGCTACTTCAGGTGCTGCGCAATTTGTTGGGCAACGCGGTCAAGTTTACGCCCCATGGCGGCGCCGTGAGCGTGAGCGCGGAATGCTCAAGCGCGGGGCTGGAGATTGCCGTGAAAGATTCCGGCATGGGAATTCCTCAAGAGAACTTGCAATCGATATTCGAAAAATTTAATCAAGGGAATCAGCTGAACGGACAGTCTCGGCATGGCACAGAGCTTGGATTAGCGATCACGAAGAGTATTATTTTATCCCATGGTGGAAAAGTATGGGCGGAAAGCCAATTAGGCCAAGGCAGCAGGTTTATTTTTATCTTGCCCTGCTGACATTTTTTGGCGCGTGCAGTGTGGTCGACGATCTCGACCGCCAGCGCCAAATGCAGGATGGGCTGGTATTGCTGCAACAAGGCGAGTTTGACGGCTCGTTGAAGGTTTTCGAAACCGTGGCGGCATCGTCCCAGGACCGGCCACCGGCGGATGCGGCGAACTATCACATCGGTTTGGTGCTGGCCCATCCGCAAAATCCGAAACGTGACCGGTTGAAAGCGATGGGCGCATTTGGCCGCGTGGTGGCGCGTTTCCCGGAGAGTTCTTGGGCGGAGCAATCGAGGATTTGGATCAGCGTGCTGAACGAAGCGGAAGAGTCGAAACAGGAGATCGAAAGATCGAAGCAGCTGGTCGAAAAGTCGCGCCAGGAGGCGGAGCGCAGCCGCCTCGCGGTGGAAAAATCCAAACAGGAGATCGAACGAACCAAACAGATCATTGAGAAGTCGCGCCAAGTGGATATCGAGATCGAACAGAAACGGCGCGACCGGGTGAAGTAAACCATACCGTCGGCGGTCAGGCACCGCCAAACCATCGCCGCGAACCAAAGAGCTGGGCGCCTGCTGGCTTACTGCCAAAAGAAACAACTATGTCGAAGGGCCACATCCTCGTGGTCGATGACAATCCCAATCTGCTCGAGCTGATCAAGATGCGGCTCGAAGCGGCGGATTATAGTGTGACCGCCACCGGTGAAGAGGCCGGCGCGCTGAACTTGCTGAAAGACGAAATTTTCGATCTGTGCATCTTCGATTTGATGCTCGCGAACGGCGACGGTCTGACCTTGATGGAGCAGATGCACAGCATCCGCCCCGACGTGCCGGCGATCATTCTCACCGCCCATGGCAGTATCGAAAGCGCCGTGGAGGCGATGCGCCGGGGCGCCTATAGTTATTTGACCAAACCTTTCGAACCGGTGGATCTGTTGTTGCAAATCGACCGGGCGCTGGAAAACCGCAACCTCAATTTCGAGATCAAGCGGCTCAAAGAGATTTTGCACGAGCGCTATGACTTCGCCAATATCATTTCGCACAGCGGTAAAATGCGCGCGACTTTGGACGTGGTGACGCGCATCGCGGCGCTCGATTCGACGGTGTACCTGCACGGCGAAAGCGGCACGGGCAAGGAGTTGATCGCCAAGGCGATACATCTCGCCAGCGGGCGTAAGGACCGGCCGTTCGTCGCGCTCAATTGCGCCGCGCTGCCCGAGACGCTGCTCGAGAGCGAGCTGTTCGGCCATCAGAAGGGTGCGTTTACCGGCGCCATCAAAAGCACCAAGGGCATGTTCACCCAGGCCCATGGCGGGACGTTGTTTCTCGACGAGATCGGCGACATGCCGCTGGCGACCCAGTCGAAATTCCTGCGCGTCTTGCAGGAACGGCAATTCTATCCGGTGGGCAGCGATGTGCCGGTGGCGGTGGACGTGCGAGTGCTTGTCGCCACCAACAAGGATCTCGTCGATCTGGTGAAAAAAGGTTCGTTCCGCGACGATCTATTTTATCGGATTCACGTCATCCCGATTCATATGCCGCCGCTGCGCGAGCGTAAGGAAGACATCGTGCCGTTGGTCGAATATTTTCTCAAAAAATGTTGCCGGCAAATGAAAAAAGAGGTCAAAGGTTTGACCGCCGAGGCCCTGCGTAAGCTGATGCTTCACGATTGGCCGGGCAATGTCCGCGAGTTGGAGAACACCATCGAGTTCGCGGTGGCGATGACGCGCCAGGAAATGATCACCGAAGAATATATTCTGCAAGACAAGGCGCTGCCTCATGAAACGGCGCTTGGCGGCTCTCGAAAAAATATCGCCACGGCTGGAGCGCCCACGCGGTCGCTCAAAGATGCGCGCGATGCCTTCGAGCGCGACTATCTCGCCCAAGTGCTCGCGTTGACCGAAGGTAACGTCAGCCACGCGGCCAAGCTCGCCGGCAAGTATCGTGCCGATTTTTACGATCTGCTCAAAAAGCACGATCTCAAAGCTGACGAGTTTAAAAAACCCAAGCCAGCGTGAGTTCTTCTTCGGTTTCAAAGACTCGGTGGCGTCATTTCCAGTCTGTCTGAAGGCTTTACACCTTCATTCGATTTCGATTCTTCCCGCGACAAAAAAGAATAGCCTGATATTTCAACGACCAATTTCCAACGCGCTTCGGTCGGCTCTGTGAACTGTGATTTGCTGTTAAGTCGACACGGGATTCAATAGCTTTGCCACGACTAAGCGTACGAGTGTGTTGATCGTCGATGACGACACCCGATTAGCCGACACGTTTGCGGCGGCGTTGCGCGGCGCGGGATTCGACGTCCACACAGCGGGCAACGGCGTGCATGGTTATTCGAGCTATTTTCGCAATCCTACCGACTGGGTGATCACCGACATCGAGATGGGAGAACTCGACGGCTTGGAAATGATGCGCTGCATTCGCGCCATCAATCCCGTGGTCAAGACGATTTACATGAGCGCGGCGGCGGATAAGTACGCGCCGGCGCTGAGCGCCGAGGCGCGCCAGTTCGGCGTCAAGGTTTTGCGTAAACCCTTTGGCTGGAAGCATCTGGTCGAGCAGATCACCGGTTAGTCGCACGCGGCTTCTCGGCTCCTACGTAAAAGTCCTCCACAACTGTACGGCATTACCTTCGCTCCCGGATCCAATCAGGGTCAAGAACTCGCGTGGAATATACAGGACTACCAAGACGGGCCGGGGCCGGCGGTGGAACGGAAATTGGAATGTACCCAGCCATGACTGTGCAGGTAATGGCGGCGAAGGATCGAGCGGTTGGCCAAAAGGCGGGAGAGTTGAGGCGAATCATGCCGAGTGCGAATGCTGCCGATGGATCGAATGGGTGGGCGGCCTTCCCTGGGCTTTGGGAGCGCGCCAATCTAGTCCGGGCTTTTCTCTGGCACCAACAATATTCCAACCCGCAGGCGTTGCTCAATCAATTTCTCGTCCGCTTGCGCCGTTTTTACTCGGTCGATTTTTGTTTTGGCGGGCTGTTGACCGAAGCCGGCGAATTGGTCGACGCCGCGGTGCCGCTCGCGGGGCTCGATCGCTTGCCCACCGACTTCGCCCGCCGCTGTCTCGATCTGGTCGCCCATTCGCGCGCGCCGGTCACTTGGAATGAAGTCAATGCTGAGTTCGGGTTTCACAATCTAGTGCTGGCGCCGATCGTGCCGCCGTTGGGCGCGCCGCTCGGTTTTTTGATGCTCGGCCACGGCCAGAGGCGCGGCTATTCGGCGGCGGATCTGTTCGCGCTCCAGTCTCTCGCCAGCGAATTGAGTTGGGCAGCGCGGGAAGTGCAAGGCAAAGTGAATCATCATCACGAGACCGCCGAGTTGTCGAACAGTGTGAAAAAAACCTTGCAGTTGATCAACAGTTCTACCGGGTTGATTCGGCAGAATCTTGGCGCCGCGCTGAGCCGGGAACAAGAAAGGTTTTTCATCAACATCGAAGCCGGCATCGACGAGCTGCTTGCAAGGTTGAATCGATTGCCTGAGGTGCTCGAAGCCGACGAGAATGATTTTGCCTTAGCGAACGCACCGGCGGCCGAAAGCGCCGACGCGGAGGATGAACCTCAATGAAGAAACTTGACTATTTAGCAGGAGGAGATGGTATGAAAAATGTTTCCGAAAAAAGTGTTAAGTATCTGATCGGCGCCGGCCTCGCCGGCGCATTGCTGTTGACCCAAGGTTGTTTGGCGACCCGGGAATGGGTGCAGGAGCGTATGGATCCGCTCACCGGCCGGGTAACCCAAACCGAAGGCCGGCTCGATCAAGCGGAAGGGCAGCTCGGCAGCCTCGGTGGCCGCGTCAGCGGCGTTGAAGGCCGCTTGGGCCAGTTCGAAGGCCGGCTCGGCCAGGTGGATGCCAAAGCCGACCGAGCGCTCAACGCCATCGGTAACCTGCGCCTGGAGCGCAAGCTCGTCATCGATATGAAAGACGGCGCCAACTTCGCATTCAACTCGGCGAATCTGCCCAAGGAAGCGCAGCGCGAGATCGATAGTTTTCTGAGCGACTTCAATGGCGAGTCCGCGGGCGCCGATGGCATGGTTTTCATGATCGCCGGTCATACCGACAACGTCGGCGCCGAGGATTTCAACTATGAATTGGGTAAGAAGCGCGCCGATGCCGTCAGCCGTTATCTGATTACTAAGAAGAGCGTCGATCCGTTGCGCGTGGTGTCGGTGTCCTACGGCGAAAGCGCACCGGTGGAAAACAACAGCACGATCCAGGGCCGGGCGAAAAATCGCCGGGTGGAAATTCTCGTCTATCGCGATGGCATTACGTCGACGCCTGCCGCGGCTGCGGCGCCGGCAGCGCCGCGCAGTTCGCAGCGCCAGGGCGCCGAGGATCGCATCTCGCAACGTTAGTCTTATCGCTGAACTGAGGAGTTGTTCGGGAAAAGGCGGAGCCATGGGGTCTCCGCTTTTTTTTGTGGCGCGAATGGTTTGGTTTGCAAGCAAATCATCGATTTGGAATCGGATGATCCGTGAAGGATGCAAAACAAGTCTGAGGTCGGGGCGAAAGATTTTTCGCCCCGACAATTATTGGTACAACTTGTCGATGTAGCCGCTGTCGTCGAGCTCGCGCACGAAGTGAGTGTTCCACAGCGCTAGCGGATTGTAGCCGGCGATTTCCGGATCGCGGCGCACCGCCAGGGCGAAAACATTGGCGATCGCTCCGAGATTGGGGTAGGGCTTGCGTTCCAACGACTGCGCCCATTCGTCGTAGAGGGTTTCGACTTCTTGGTCCGATTGCAGCTTCAAGATCGGCGTGGCGTGTTCCTTGAGAATTTCCAGCGTCTGCTGTTTCTCGGTGACGAAGAAATGCATCGCGTCGACCAGCCCTTTGGTCAATTGTCGCACTTCCTGGGGATGGCTGTTGACCCAGCTGGTGGTGGTGGTGAGGGTGACGCCGCGGATCATCGGTATGGCGCGCGCTTCGATCACCTTGGCGCCGGCCTTGGCGGCGCGGCTGTCGTGCGGGATCGTCACGAAGGTGCCGTCGTATTCGCCGCTCAAAACTTTTTTCCAGCGGTCCTCCGACGAGCCGCGCAGTTCGAATAATTGGATATCGCCGCGGTCGACGTCCAACCCTTCTTGCTTCAGATACAGCCAAATGTTCAAGCCGGCGTGGGAACTCAACTTATCGGCGACGACTTTTTTGCCTTTCAAATCTTGCACCGAGCCAATCTCCGGCCGGACGATCAATTTATTTTCCGTCCAATTATTGGTCGGTTGCGCCAAGTGCACGAAGTCCTCGCCGTTCTTGGCGTTGCGCACGTAGAGATTGTGGTGATTGCCGGAAATCAGATCGACATGGCCGGCCTTGAGCGACTCGACGGCTTTTTCCCGCACCAGCTGGGGCGAAGTGTCGACGTCGAGACCGTTCTTATTCCAGCAACCGGATTTATTCGCCACCAGCCATAACGGTGCGTGTGAGTTGGAGCGGTAAATAATGCGCAGTTTTTTATTTGCCATGGGAACTCCTGTGATCGAATTGGGAATTGGCGACGACTACTTCATATCATCGCTGGGAACGAATTTGCCAGCGCCGCGCTTAGCTGCGCAGGCGGATGCCGAGCCACATGGTGATGGCGGCGAAAATGATGATCAACCAGTTGGCGCTTTTGAGCCGGCTTAATATCGATGCCAGCTGTTCCGGTTTGATCTCGTCGCCGCCTTCGACGCGGCGAACGAAGCGGTGGCCGATGCCGAGCGCTTGGTAGACGCTGAAGTTGACCAGCAGGAAGGCAAAAATCAATTTCACGCCGAGGTTGTAGCCTAATTGCTTGATAAAATTTTCCCGATAGGCGGCTTTGAGTTCGGTGAGCTGAAATGCGCCGGTGAAAAGAATGATGCCGAGGGAGCCCACTTGCAGGGGATTGTAAAATTTCAGCCCGCGGGCGAGAAAGCGGACTTTCTCGTCGTGAGTTTCAAGAATCGCCACCGACGGCAGCAGCATCAGCCAAAAGCCGAAGACCGCGCCGAGATAAACGATCAGGGCGATCAAGTGGAGCCAGGAATAGAGCATGGGGATGAGAGATCAACCCCAGGTAAAGCTCGAACCCTTCTTGTAGGGTTTGCCGGCGGCGTCGTACTGGTCGCCGATGGTGTCCAAGGCTTGGCGAATTTTTTCCAGATCGCGCCGCTGGCGGTCTTCGAACGCTTCCGCTTCGGCGGTGCGCTTGGCGATAAATTCCGCCCGCTCCCGTTCGCGCCGCTCGGCGAAGTGGCTCTGATCCTTATCCCATTTTTCGTAGGCGTCTTTGAGCAGGGTGCGAATCTGATAATTTAAATTATCGCGCACGAAGGTCGACTTGTGGCAGTGCGGGCAAAAGAGCACGTTGCCGATCATGAAATTTTTGACGTTGAGATCATGGACCTTGTCGCACTTGTAGCAGCGCATTGGAATGTTCCATGAGTCGATGGCCGGCAGCTCGACGTAGTTGACATCGGCTTCGGCAAAGTCGCTCGCCGCGCCGCCGGTCGCGGGCGCGCTGGCTTCGCTGGTGGCGGCCGGTGCTCCCGCTGTGGCCGCCGGTTTTTCGGCGGCGCCGGCTTTGGCTTGCTCTTTGCGGAAGCGCGATTCGAAGCTGTCGCCGAAATTGGTTTCCGGATGGATCACCCGGGCGCGGGCGATCAGCGCTTCTTCGCTTTCGATATTGTTCGGATCGGTGATGCAGACGTCCACCGGGCAGACCGCGGCGCAGGCTTCGTAGTCGTGAAAGCCGACGCATTCGGTGCAGAGCTTGGCATCGATGACAAAGATCGGATCGCCCTGGGTGATGGCGTTGTTCGGGCACTCGGGCTCGCAGGCGCCGCAGTTGATACAATCGTTGGCGATCATCGTGGCCATGAAACCGATCCTCCTAGGCTCTAGACTGAATTAAAACGGGTGTGAAAACGTTATGATTCTAGATGAAATTCTAGATTGTTGCAAATTCCGCGGCTCAAATTTGATGCTTGAAACCGTCAGCGCAGCACGGCTGCAATCGAGAATCGGAGCTTTGGCCGCAAAAAACGCAAAGGGCGCAAATAAAAAATTGAATTCCTAACTTGACGCCTTTGCGCCCCTTCGACAGTGCTCAGGGCATAATTTGCGGGAGAAATATTCGAATCCGACAGTGTTATGGATTCCACGTCTCCGGCTCCCCCTGTGGCGCCCCTTGGCCGGCCGATCAATGTGGGCTATGATTCGCTTCATGCGCAATTTCATTCCGACCCTTTGCCGTCGAGTTTCGCTCTGCTCTTTGACTCTCATCGCATTGTCGATCGCCGGCGGCAACGCGTCTGGCGCGGACAGCTTGAAAAAACTTAGATTGGCCTACGCCGGTTGGGAGATCGGCACGGCGGTGGCTTATATCGGCGTTGACGGCGGACTGTTCAAACAGCACGGCATTGAAATCGAAGAACTGCCGATCCGCGACACTTTTTCCGCCGGCGCACAGTCGTTGTTGGGTGTCGATGTGCTGATCGGTTTCGGCAATCCGCTGGCGGTGCTCCAGCCCATCGCCAATGGCGCCGATCTGGCGCTAGTCGGCACTCATGTGAGCTTCGATCAATACGGTATGGGCGTGGTCTCGCCGATCAACGATGTGAAAGAATTGAAAGGCAAAAAGATCGCCGTCTCGGCGCTCGGTGGGCGCTCGGATTTGATCGCGCGGGTGATCTTGCGGCGCGCCGGATTGGACCCGGCTAAGGATGTCGAGTTGGTGGCGGCGGGGTTGGCTCCGGCCCGGGCCGCGGCGTTGACGAAAAATCTCGTCCAGGGCGCGCCCTTCGGCCAGGAGCTGGTCGCCGAGGCGCAGAAAATCGGCATCAAAGTCCTCGACGTGAAATCGGTGCCGATGGTCACCGATCTGCTGTTGACCACCCGTTCGCTGATCAAACGCGACGAAGACGCCATGCGCCGCTTCATGCGCGGCTACGCCGCCGCGATCCAATTCTTCGTTACCAAGCGCGGCGAAAGCGTGGCGATCTTGAAAAAATACTTTCCCGGCACCCAAGGTTTGAGCGTCGACGCCATGTATGACGCGTTCTCGGCGCAACTGCGGCCGCTGCCGGAACTCAACAAGGAAGCGCTCCAGGCGCTGGTCGATGTCAGCGCCAGCGCCGATCCCAAAGCCGCCAAGTTGAAGCCCAGCGATATCATCGAGCCGCGTTATTTTGACGAGCTTAAGAACAGCAAGTTTCTCAAGGACCTCTACACCGAGAAGGTGAGTTTGTAGCTGAATTTGGTTTCGAGTCTCGGTCCGCGGGGCTTCTTTCGAGTTCGCTCCCGTCTCAAGATTTTTCATCGTTGCTAACTTTTGCCGCGCGGCTGGCCTGTGTGTGGAACTTTCGCCCGCCTTCTGCTATGCACCAGAAAAGAAAACTAATCGGAGGAAACTATGAGACTTAAAGATCAGATCGCCATCGTCACCGGCGCCGGCCGCAACATTGGCGAAGATATCAGCAAATTGTTTGTCGCCGAAGGTGCGAAAGTTGCCGTGGTCGATATGGACCCAGGGCGGGGCAGCACGGTGGCGGCGGAGATCAACGCGAAAAATCCGGGCAAAGCGATTTCAGTCGTGTGCGATTGCGCCAACGCGGCGTCGGTCAATAGCATGGTTGAGACTGTGGTGAAGACATTCGGCGGTGTCGACATTTTGGTCAACAACGCGGCCTGGACCGATCACAAGACGCTCTTCGACATCACTGACGAAGAATGGGACCGTACCATGAACGTGTGCATGCGCAGCGTTTGGTACTGCACCCGCGCGGCGGCCAAGGTGATGATCGATCAAAAGCGCAAGGGGCGCATCGTCAACATCGCTTCCACTTCGGGCCACTGGGGCAGAAAAGAAGCGACGGCCTACACCACGGCGAAAGCCGGTGTGCTCAATTTGACGCGTTCCATCGCTGTGCAATTGGCGCCGGAGGGGATTCGCGTCAATTCGGTCTCGCCCAACCGCATCGGTTCGCCGGTGGGCCAACAAGACGTCCCGGAAAATCGCTTCGTGAAAAATCTCGCCGGCCGGCGCGGCGTGCCGATGGACATCGCCAAAGCGGTGGTGTTCATGGTCTCCGACGAGTCGGAGTTTATTTACGCGATCGATCTACCGGTGGACGGCGGCGCGCTGGCGATCCGCGATTGAATTAACTCACATCGACAATGACAATCGCGCCGCGCCGTCACTCGCCAATGACGGCGCGGCGCGATTGTGAAAAGTTACCGAAGAAACTGTAAATGCCTACATATCTGTAAGATTAGTTGTCAATTCGCTGCCTTCTCATTTCGCCGCAAGAACAGTTCGAACTCCCTGTTTTCGAAAAGAAAAAATCCGACCGGTCGGCGCCTCTCGATGGCCGCAGATTTTGTGTAACTTTTGTTATCAAAATTTTTCTACTCGATTGTTCCACATTGTTCGTAAGTGCTTGAATTTTTTAGCGTTGGATTTTTGGCGTCATTGTTGCTTAGTTTCGACAATGAATCGCAATCTTTGGTGAAACAAAGGAACACTCTTATGAACTCCAAAACCACAAAAGGTCTCCTAGCGACATTAGTTTTGTGCTGTCGTTAACCGTTCTGCCACTTCATTCAGCTTGGGCTATAAAAACACTTGCAGATTGTCCCGTTGGGGCTCCCAGTGACACCATCAACCACAGTCAGACCACGTTAGGTTTTGAAACACTCTTGGTCTGCCCGTTCGATGGCAACGACGGCGGGCATCATTTCATCACGCGGACATATAAAATCACTAACAACACGAACAAAGCTTGGAGCGGGTACATATTCGATGTCGATCTCGACGGCACGAGTTCGTTGGGATTCAGCTTCGGCTGGGATGCCGGCTATCCCACCAGTCTTGCGCCAACAGGCTCGGTGAGTTTTAACAATGATCTTGCCCGCGTGACCTTTAGCTCGCCCTTGCTTGTCAGTCAGACTCTTATGATTGACCTCGTATTCGGCGAATATAATAGCGGCACTGCAACGGTTCGAGGTGCGGCAATTCCTGAGCCTTCGGCAATTTTGTTGATCCTCGCCGGTTTCGCCTTTCTAGCATCGCAACGATTTCGCTGGCGCGACTCGCTGATGACTGCGCGGATAGGTCGGTAACCTTGCCGTTGCAGTTGGCTCCTTCCCGACGTTGACAGATTCCAACAGCATCATATAGGGTCCTTTTCACCGAGGACCCTATATGACCATTGCTTCTGAAGACTCACGCATTGATTTGCGTAGCCAAGCGCTAAACGATCCAATCCAGCCGGACGCTACGCTACGCTCGACACCCGATACCGTTCTCTGGGGTTACATCGCAGCGAATTTACCGCCGGCCTTGACGATCAAGTCGGGTCAGGTTGTCGAGATCGAAGCGTTGTCACATCAAGGGCTCACGACTAACAAAGATCCGGAAAAATTTTTCGCCGGCTATGGCATTCCCGGCAATGAAGTTCTCGCCGACGCGAAGAATATTTACGCCGAGGTGAAGCGGCCCAAGGGCGCCGCCGTGCATATTCTCACCGGGCCGATTTACATCGAGGGCGCGGAGCCGGGTGACACGCTGGAAGTGCGTGTGCGCGACATCAAGTTTCGTGTGCCCTACGGCGTCAACAATACCGGTCCTGGCAAAGGCGTGTTGCCACAGCTCCTCAAAGAAGCGACGGCGAAATTGATCCGCATCGATCTGGAACGGCGCGTGGTATTGTTCTCGGACGATATTCAGATACCGCTCAATCCTTTCATGGGCATCATGGCGGTGTCGCCGCCGACAAGTTTAGGAATGGTTTCATCGACGCCGCCGGGCGTCTGGGGCGGCAACATCGATCTCAAATACACCGGCATCGGTTCTTCTTTATTTCTTCCGGTGTTCAACAAGGGCGGACAGTTTTTCACCGGCGACGGCCACGCCGTGCAGGGCGACGGAGAGGTCGACGGCGGCGCGATAGAAATCTCGCTCAAGCCGACGCTGCAATTCATCGTCCACAAGGGCAAGACGATCAAGCAACCGCGGGTGGAAACCGCGACGGATTACTTGACCACCGGGCTTGACGTCGATTTGAACGTCGCCACCCGAATCGCCATGCAAGAAGCCGTCGACTTTCTTCAGGAAGAAAAAGGGCTGAGCGCGGCCGACGCTTACGCGCTGTCGAGTTTGGCTGTGGATTTGGGCATCGGCGAAGCGGTCGATATCGTCAATCTGGTTTACGCCAAGATTCCCAAGAATATTTTCAAGTCCAATCCGGAATTTTGGCACAAGTAGTAAGACAGAGACCGAGAAAGCGTGAATGGGATGGTTCCGTAGCCTTGCGTTGCGAGTTTCAGGTCGCTAGTTCTGATCAATTATGAATCGGAGCTTAATTTTTTATGCTCAAGCGGCGGGTAATTCAGATCATCGCAGTTCTTATCGGTTTGATCCCCGCATGTGCGATCTCGTCCCAAGGTCTGTCGCGCGAGTCGCTACGTCTTTCGTCGATGGTAAATGATCTCCCGTCAGCACTACGGTCCGATTACACGAAAGACCTTGAAAAACGGTTAAGGCGTTTCAATGAAAAAAGCGGTTATGCGATCGTCATTGTGATGATACCGAGTGGCGAGGATGAACAAATCAGCGAATTGATCTCCCAGTTTTTCGCTACAAATCGATTGGAACAGTGGAGTTCGGCTGGGACAGCCCTTGTCCTAATGACCGTGCAAGAGGGTTGGGTCATAGTGGAGCCGAGTCCAAAAATAGAAAAAAAGTTTTTGACGACATGGGCCGCCGAGAGAATTGACGGCATTTCTGAGCAGGAATCGAAAAACCGGGAAATTGCGCTTGAACGACGGTTGCAAGCGTTGATCGAGATTTTGAATCCTTGGTTTTATGAATTGGATCCACCGTCTGCGCCCGCAGACTTTGCATTTTATCGTTCGCCCACTGCCGAAATAATTCTTTTCCCACTGGCGCCGTTTATTGGTTTAATGGTTGGTGCGGCGTTGATGGCATTTACATCCGCGGGACAGCTTCAAGCGAACGGCAGATTCTTAGTGGGTGGTTTTGTTGGAGGCCTTGTTACGGTACTCATCGTGTTTCTGGTTAGGCAGCGCGGAGGAATTGTGCCGGGTATGCTGTATTACAGCGCGAGTATTAGCTTTGTAGTCGCCGCGTTGGTAGGAGCCTTAAGACCGTTTTGGTTTAGAGAAACAATTCGTGGAAGAAAGCCTGGAGAAAAAATGCATCCACCTTTCTATGGCAGAGGCTAATTGTTGGAGAAGAGGACGTTGGATTGATCGGACCGGCCGGCCGCGGGCGGCCCCTACGGCGGATGGCTGCGCGAGATTATTATGATGAGATTATCGTGCCGAAGTGATATTCGTTGGCGCGGCGATTCAAACTAACAGAATATAGTGACGAGGTATCAATTGTGAAAAAGTATTGTCGAAAGATCCTTGGGGCGGGCTTTCTTCTGGCGGGAGCCTTCGTTGACGCGTCTTTCGCGGCGACCACTGCTGAAGTCGTCGGTCGTCTCCAGAAGACGCCCGATGCCCAACGCCAAACTTTGCTCGAAGACGAGGCGAAGAAAGAAGGCGCCTTCTCATTTTATGGCACCATGTCGACGGATCATTCGACTCGATTGCTCTCGGCGTTTCGCGCGCGCTATCCGTTTCTCAAGATCAATCACTATCGCTCCGGGTCGACGGCGCTGCTCAGCAAGATTCTCACCGAGACCCGCGGCGGGCGATACGAGTTCGACGTCGTCGATCAGGAGCCGGGTAGTATCTATGAGATGGCGCGTTTGGGCTTGATCGAAAAGTATCTTTCGCCGAACCGGCGCTTCGTCCGCGAAGAGATGATGGACAAGGAAGGTTTTTGGACCGGCGGTTATCATGTCGTGGTGGTGACGGCGTTTAACACCAAGCTGGTGAAGAAAGATGAAGTTCCGAAGAGCTACGACGATCTGCTCCATCCGCGCTGGAAGGGCAAAATGGTGCTCGACACCCAGGACGCCGACTGGTTTCACACGCTGTTGGAATATTATGGCGAGGAAAAAGGGCTGGGTTTCATGAAACGGTTGGCGCAGCTGCAGCCGGAAATGCGCACGGGCCACACCTTGGCGTCGCAGCTGATGGCGGCGGGCGAATATAGCCTTTCGCCGATTCTCTACGGCTACCGCGTGGCGCAGATGAATGTCGAGGGCGCGCCCATCGACTTCGCGATGATCGATCCGGTGATCAGCAAGCCGCGCATGTCGGCGCTGGCCAAACAGGCGCAGCATCCGCACGCGGCGATTCTCTTTCTCGATTGGTTGATCGGCCCAGAAGCGCAAACGATCATCGCCCAGGAGTTCGGCCGCGGCCCGACGCGCAAAGGTGTCAAGTCGAAATACGCGCGCCTCGATCATCCAAAATATTTAGTCGTGCCGGCGGAAAATTTAGCGCCGATGTACAAGAAGCGATTGGAACAGTACCAGCAGACGTTTGGGTTTAGGTGAAGTCGAGCGGAAGAAGTTGGATTGTTCAACGCAGTTTTTTGTTCTTGCCAAGGCTTTCGAGGAACCGCACGGGCGTCATAATAGTAATATCGCGGAAGGTTGCTAAAGATAAAAGATCTTTGTCGCCGGAGACTATGACTCTGGATTTGCCCGCTACCGCGCATTCAATGAACTTGTTATCCGAAGGGTCGCGCCTGATAACACTGAAGCGTTGTCTCGGTCTAACGATCTGAACGTAGGGAAGCACTTCTTCTGCGATCAAACTTTTGATCTCCGCCGCCGTCAAGTGAAATTTTGGATAGGCGAGCACTCGGATGTACTCGTCGAGAATGTCCTTAGAAAGCAGCGGAGTGATTTCGCCGGATTGCCAAAGCGCGGTAAGTTCTGAAGTGCGGCCGGAAAACAGCAGAGCGGAGATTATGACATTTGTATCGAGAACGACTCGCATTTAGCGGCTTCGTGCCCAGCGAATGGCCTTTGTCACATCACGTTCGGTCAAACCGAGTTGTCTCATTTTTGCTCGGACTTTACCCAGCTTCGTTGTGGGAGCGCCGTAGCGCATAGGCTTCAAGACAATGTTTCCGCCTTGAAGGCGGACTTCAAAATAGTCCGCCCGGAGTATTTCATTTACGGCGGAACTAGGTATCGCGATTTGATTTCTGATCGCTTTTTTAGCGAGCATTTTCTATTCTCCCTCAAGTAAGTTTGCATTTCTCCAGGATCGGGTCAACCACGAAGTAATTCAATCACGGAGTTGAGTCGAATATCGAGTTAGGCTGACAAATTAAACTTACCTTTTGGGTGGACCCCCTCTCATCGATCGCCAATGGCTTCCAACCCGCTCTTTGTGATGGCATTCGCGGCTTCTGATGACGCGAGAAATTTTATCACCGAGTGCGCCAGGTCCGAATCGCTACTGCTTGCAGCGACGCCGGCGGAGAATACCGAAACTTTCTGCACCTCCGGCGGCAGCGGTGTTACATGATCGATTCCCGGCACCGGAAGCAGTTCGCTCATCTGTTGGAAGCCGAGTTCCGCCTCGCCGCGCGCGACCACGGCGCCGACTCGTTCGCCGCCGCCGATGAGGCGGCTTTTACTTAACGCTTGATCGGCGATGCCCAAGCGTTGATACAGTTCGGCGGTGAGATATTGGCCGCTCACGCTGGCGGAATACGCGATGGATTTCGCTTCCAGCAGCGTGCGCTTCAGCGCTTCGACTGTGCTGATGTCCGGTTTCGGTGTGCCAGCCCGCACCGCCATGCCAATTGCCGAGCGGGCGACGGGCGTATAAGTTTCAGCCAAGACCAAGCCGTCTTGGATAAACTCGCGCAGCACCGCATCGGCGACGATGACAATGTCCACGGATTCACCACTTTTTAAGCGATTCGGGATCGACATCTCTCCCGTCCCGATCGATGTCGCTAATGTGACGACTTTTTTCTTGGTGAGATGTTCCAGCTGCGGAATCAGTTCAAGATAGGCGGCGGTAAAGGCGCCTGAGGTCATAACTTTGAATTCGTTTGTCGTGGTGGCCATGGTAAATCCAATGGGATATCAGTCTAGCTTTACGCTTCCCAGTATTTGTCTTTTTTCAACTGTTCAACGACGTAGGTTTTCGGATCTCTGCTCAGGGGAATCTTCGTCGCGATGCAGGCGACGTGGCGCACGTCGGTTTGTTCGGCGGTGCGGATGATGTGCGGCGGTTCCTTGCCGGCGGCGACGGCGCGGGCGGCGTTCAACAAAAATTTTCGCACGGCGATGACGGTCATGTCGCTGACGCCCAAGTGTTCTTGGGAGCGGTCGTAAATCGGCCCCATGGTTTCGGTGGCGCAGGCGTCGTGGTTTAAAAAGATCGGGCCCATGCCGGTGAAGTTCTCCCGCTTTTGTTTTTCGCGGTCGATGAGATAGTCGTTGCGAAAATTGCGTATTTTAATAAAGTCGGGGCCGATCTCTTCGTCGTGCTGCCGTTCTTCCGGCTCGATGGAACGGTTGCGGCGGAAGTGGATGTTGTAGCGCATGCTGTGGGTGTCATCGACCGGTACGTGCGAGTGGATCGTGTAGCCTTCCGGATTGCCTTTGATGCCGCCGGTGGGGATGAAACCGTGGCAGGGCATGACGATGTTCGACACGCGCAAGTAAACCGAGTCCGGGCCGACTTTGCGGCAGGACAACATGCGGATACCATAATCCATCTCGATGCCTTCCAACGTCGGCGCGGTGTCGGCGGCGTAGAGATCGCCATCGCCGCCGCCGCGCGGCCGGTCGCCGGTGAAAGATCGGTGCAAGAACGACAGATGCGACGAGTCGCATTCGCCTTCGAGACCTTGCAGCCAACTACAGTCTTGGATCGAGCGGGTGACGTAAAGATTTTCCGGCGCCAGGGTCATCCACTCGTAGTTGGGCAAGAGCGGCTGCTTGTCCGGCGCGCCCATGTAGGCCCAGATCATGCCGCCGGCTTCCTTGCACGGATAGGCGACCTGGCGGACTTTATTTTTTAGCGTGCTGTCAGCGGGCTCCGCCGGAGTGT
The DNA here is from genome assembly GCA_009692615.1 of Deltaproteobacteria bacterium. Lineage (NCBI taxonomy): Bacteria > Pseudomonadati > Myxococcota > Myxococcia > Deltaproteobacteria bacterium. The sequence continues at coordinate 41,130 of SHYW01000024.1, forward strand.
CGAGAACTTTGCCGTCGATGTCGTATTTCCAACCATGGTAAATGCAGCGCAGGCCGCACTCTTCGTTTCTGCCGAAAAATAATGACGTGCCGCGGTGGGCGCAATGTTCTTCGAGCAAGGCGATGCAGCCTTGCGTGTCGCGAAAGGCGACTAGATCCTCACCGAGCAAGCGCACGCGCACCGGTGGGCAATCGGGTTCGGGAATTTCGCTGGCGAGCAGCGCCGGAATCCAGTAGCTGCGCATCAGTTGGCCCATCGGTCTATCCGGGCTCACGAGCGTTAGCATGTCATTTTCTTCGCGTGGCAGCATGGCTTGTTCCTCTTTGAGATAGAATATGTCGCTCAGCCAATTTTAAATTCTCCCGGCGCGATTTCAACGATGCGGTTTTTCACCGGGTCGCGGATCGTGCCGATGGGGTCTTTGCCGGCGGCGATGGCGTCCATGGAATCTTTGTAAAGCTTGCGCAGCATGATCACGCCTTTGTCCGATACGCCGAGATGTTCGATGCTGCGGTCGCAAAGCACGCCCTGGCTTTCCTGCGCGGCGCGGTCTTGGTCGCCGCGCGCGAGATAACCGGTCGCTTCGTCGTAACGGTATTGGCCGGGCGTGGTTTCGACCACGCCTTTCTCGGCGTTATCCGCAGGGATCGTGCCGGTCGGTTTACCGTCGACGATCGGCGCGAAGTAGACCGTGAAATGCATCGTATGCGTGTCGTCGGCGGGAACGCGCCAACGCAGCGCTTCGTAGCCGGGATGATTGGCCGCCATGCCGCAGGGATGGCTTTCTGGCACGTGGTAGCCGGTTTTGTTCATGGTCGGCATGATGAAGTAGCTAAGCGTCTGATAGCGCTCGCCACCGCCGCTGCGCGCGAAGGTGTCGCGGATGCCATAATCGAAATATTCTGAATTCAAAACTGGATCGGTCCACTTCTTGGTGTTCGGCGTGCGGTGCAGCCATTTAAAATGATGCTGATCGACGGTGTTCTCGACCATCTGTAAAAAATTGCAGCTGGCGATGCGCCCTTGCAGGGAGCGAATTCCATCTTCGCGCACGAGCACGTCATAGCGCGGCAATAGCGGCGCCGGCTCCGGGCCGAGATAGGCGAAGATCACGCCGGCCAGCGCTTCGACTTTGTAGGAGGGCTGGCGCACTTTGTCCTTGAAGTTGGCTTCCGGCGGCTCGGTGGGCTGCTCCAAGCAGCGTCCGTTCACATCGAACAGCCAGCCGTGATAGCAGCAGCGAAGGCCGCCGTCTTCGATGTAGCCCAAGTGCAACGAGGTGCCGCGGTGCGGACAGCGGGCGCCGATGAGGCCGAGCTGGCCGTTCTCGTCGCGGAACAAAACTAAATCTTCGCCGAGCAGCTTGCGCCGCACCGGTTTGCCTTTAAGCTCGGCGGTGAAACCGACGGGATGCCAGTAGCGGCGCATCATGATGCCGCACGGCGTGCCGGGGCCGACGCGGGTCAGGTCGTCATTTTCTTGGGGCGTGAGCGCCATTTAAATTTCTCCTGCCGTAAAAAATCGGTGTGTAGGGCGCGATTTATCGCGCCCACCGCAGTCATTTTTTTTACGCCTTACATGCTCTTTGCGGCGAATCTTTTCTTCTCTCTAAATTATCTAGCGAAAAGTTTCAATTTATCAGCCGGCAGGCGGATGTAAACTTGTTTGGGCGGCGCGGCTCTTTGGGTGGTTTTGAAGCGCAGCTTTTGGCCGCTGACCTGCAAGTCGCAAATCGTCAGCTCGCCAAGAAACGTCGACGACAAAACTTCCGCGCTGAATTCGTTTTCGCTTCCGGTGGCTGTCTCGCTTAGCAGCAACTCTTCCGGACGGATGGCGACGCTGACATTTTTTAAATTGCCATCGTGAACCGCGCAGGCGAGCTTGCCGATGTCGCTATCGATTTGACCGCTGTTGCTGATTACGCCGTCGATCAAATTGGTCGAGCCGAGAAATTCACAAACGTCGCGGCTCGCCGGCGCTTCGTAGAGATCCCGCGGCGGCGCGCATTGCAGGACTTTGCCTTTGCTCATCACCGCGACGCGATCGGCGAGCGCCATAGCTTCGACTTGGTCGTGGGTGACGTAGAGCACGGCCATGCCGAATTTCTTCGATAAGTTTTTGATCTCATCGCGCACTTCTTCGCGCAGGCGGGCGTCGAGATTGCTCAGCGGTTCGTCCATCAGCAGCACTTTCGGTTCCACGGCGAGAGCGCGCGCCAACGCCACGCGCTGCTGCTGGCCGCCGCTCAGAAACGGCGCGGGCCGGTCGGCGAGGCCGCCGAGCTGGACCATCTCTAAAGCAGTAGCGACTTTTTTCTTGACCGCTTCGGCGGAATATTTATGCGGGCCATTGAGCAGAGGGAAGGCGACGTTTTGAAATACCGTCATGTGCGGCCAGACGGCGTAGGATTGAAAAACCATGCCCAAGCCGCGCCCTTCCGCGTTGATAAAGAAATTGTGTTCGGCGGAACTGACCAGCGTGTTGCTGATGGTGATCTCGCCGCCGTCGGGCCGCTCTAGACCGGCGACGCAGCGCAGCAAGGTGGTCTTGCCGGAGCCGCTGAGACCGAGCAGAACGAAGAACTCGTGTTCGGCGATTTCGATGCTGACGCCGTCGACGGCGCGCACCGAGTCGGTACCGGATTTGTAAATTTTTACTAGATTATTGATCGAGATCATGATTCGTAGAGCTAGCGCAACGGCGACGATTTTTCATCGCTTGGTTTATCATCCCGCTATGGATTTGCAACTCGATGTGCGGACAGCCTGTCGGTTTTTTGAATGGCGGCTCAGTCGCTGGCGTACTTCAGCCGCAAGTAATAGTTCACCCAGCCGATGTATTCATGCAGCGCTGCGAAGATTCGCGGCGCGACGCTTTCGTTGGGGGAAAATTCGAAGGGCGTAAGCTCGATCTTGCCGACGGAAAAATCGCCCGGCGCCGGAATCGGTTCGGGCACGCGGCTGGAGAAGACCAACATGCTGCGCGGCATGTGCAACGCCGAGGTGACCAAGAGGTAGCGCTTCCAGCCATGCTTGTTGAGCAGCTTTTGAGTTTCTAGCGCGTTTTCGAAAGTGTCACGGGATTTTTCTTCGCCGAAGACGTCGCTCTTGGGCACGCCCCAGCGGATCAAGAACTCCCGGACGATTTTGTTTTCATCTTTGGCCGGCGTGAACGGATCGACGTGGCCGCCGCTGACGATGATCGGCTTGGGTTGGATGCGATACAGCCGCCAGGCTTCGTCGAGACGACGAAACATCGCTTCATCAATCGACGGAAAGGGAATCAAGCCGCGCGCCGCGATGCTGCCGCTGGTGAGCACGACGATGGCGTCGTAAGTGCCGGCTCGTTTGGGATCGAGCAGCGGCGGGTAGCGCGACTCCAACGGATAGCGGAGCGCGTAGTTGAGCGGGCCGCTGTGCAGCGCGAGAATTAGAAAAATTATCAACAGCAAAAGTTTCCGCGCCCAGCGCCGCTGCCAAAAAATCACCACCGCGAGCAGCAAGAGCAGCCACGGCATGGGCGGCAGGAGCAGGGCTTTGATGAATTGTTTGAGGAGGAACATGGGGGAGATAGGAGTCAGTAGTCAGTTTCGGATGCGGTTCGACTTGATCTGCCAACTGGTAACTGACCACTACACATTACTCCGCGTCCGGTTGCTTTTCCGACGCGGCGTTGGCGAAGGCAGGAATGGCGTTGCAGTTGTTTTCGATCGCCAAGATCGTCGGGTATTTCGCCAGATCGCAGCCGTAGCGGCGGGCGTTGCCGAGTTGGGGGATCAGGCAAACATCGGCCAGTGTCGGGCTGTCGCCGAAACAGAACTTGCCGCGCTTGGGCTGCGCATGAATCATCTCTTGGAGTGCGGCGAGACCGAGATCGATCCAATGTTGCGCCCACTGATTCACCTGCGCGTCTGTTTGGTTGTAGGTCGCCTTGACGTAGTTTAACACGCGCAGATTTTGTATCGGGTGCACTTCGCAAGCGACGACCAGCGCCATGCTGCGCACCAGCGCTTTGTCCGCTGGGTCTTTCGGCAAGAGCGGCGGGTTAGGATGGGTCTCTTCAAGATATTCGATGATCGCCAACGATTGGGTCATAATCTTGCCGTTGTCGTCTAATGTCGGCACCAACGCTTGCGGATTGATCGCGGTGTAGGCTGGCATCAGTTGCTCGCCGCCGCCGCGCCGCAGGTGAATCGGCGCCGACTCGTAGGCGATGCCTTTGAAGTTGAGCGCGATGCGCACGCGATAGGACGCGGAGCTGCGGAAAAAAGTATAGAGTTTCATGGGTGTCCTCGGAGTGGAGTGATGGAGTGTTGGAGTAATGGAGTATTGGGTCGGAAAACCCATCACTCCACCACTCCATCACCCCGTGTTATTGAAAAATCTTTCTGTATTCCTTGCGTCTCTCGGCCATCTGGTTGGCGTCGGGTTCGTCCATCTCGACAACTTGGATTTTGTCGGCGTCGGCGAGCGGCGGATGGATGCCTTTTCGGGTGACGAACTCGCCGAACTTGGCCATCACGCGCAGACTATCGTCGCTGTAGAAGTAATCGAGAAAGGCCTTGGCGGCGTTGGGCCGGGCGGCGCGGCTGCTCATCGTGATGGCATGGGAGTGGCTGAGAAATTTGTCTAGTCGGACGTAGTCGAGCGGCGCGCCCTTTTGGCCGAAGCTGATGACGTATTTCAAATAGGTGATGGCGATGGGAGTCTCGCCGGTGGTGACACGCTCGGCGGCGGGCAAAACGCCCTCGACGATTACCGGTTTGGTGGCGCCGAGATCGCGCAGATATTTATCGGCGCGATCTTTGCCCATGAGCTTGTATAAACTCATGGGCCACATGACGGCGACGGCGCCGCGGGAGGGATCGGGAAAGGCGAGCTTGCCGCGAAACTCCGGCTTCAATAAGTCCTCCAACGACTTCGGCGCTTTGTCGGCGCTGAGAATGCTCTTGTTGTAAACGATGCCGACGATGGAGGTGCGGTAGCTCGGGCCCAATTGCGGATGCTGAAACTCGGCGGCGAAGTTTTTCGCCATCGGCGAGTCGTACTTTGCCAGCGCGCCTTCGCTGAGCAATATTTCCATCGGCCCGGAGTTGTTGAGCACCAGATCGTAGCCAACCTTGTTGGCGCGCTTTTCACTCGACGCCCGTTCCAGTACTGTCGCACCGGCGGCGCGCCAGTAGTCGACCTTGATGCCGGTTTTCTTTTCAAATCCCTGCTGAATGCCGTCGAAGATGTCGGTCTCCATGGAGCCGTAAATGACGACTTTGCCTTCCTTCTTCGCTTCGGTGAGCAGCTTGGCGTCCTGGGCTGCGACGAGAGATGGGAGACAGAGACAGAAATAGAGACAGAGAAGGTCGATCGGTATGCGCATCTTAGTTTCCTGTTGTAGGGGCGCAGCGGGCTGCGCCCATCCGACATTACGCAGCTAATTCCAACGACGTGACGAAGGGCAGTCCACTGACGACTTCGCGCGCGCCGCTATCGTCAACGACGAGCAGCGTGCCGTCCGACGTGCCGGCGACCATGCCGTTGCCGTCGGGTGTTGGGCAGAGGTGCATGACGCCGCCTTTGAGATTGTCGATGACGGTTTCCCAGCTCTTGCCTTTGTCGTTGCTGCGCAGGATCGCCGCCATGGCGCCTTCTTCGCGAATCCAGTTATAAGGCCGGCCGCGCGCGGCGCCGACGTAGATCACGCCGTTTTTGTCTTCGGCGACGGAGATGCCGTAGCCGTGATTCTTCGGTGAAATATTTTGCCAATGGCCGGCGCGGTCGGGGCTGCGGAAGCAGGCTTCGCCGCAGGCGAGAAAGACGTTGCCGCTGTGTTGCTTGGACGCCAGGATTTCATGGATATCCATGTCGGTGAGCCCTTCATTGCAAGGTTCCCAGCCGCGTCCGCCGTCGTCGCTTAACACCATGCCGCCGACTTCGATGCCGGCGTAGAGGCGATTATTGTTGCCGGGCTCGTAAGCTAAATAGCGCGTGCGCGATTGCAATTCCGGGCTCGGCGGAAAATTTGCCCCGGCGCTGTGTAAGCGCACGCCTTCGAGTTCTTCCCAGCCGCCGTTCTGGCTGCGATACACCGCCGACGGGATCGTGCCGACCATGACGCCGCCATTCAACGCCAGGGCCGAGTAGAGAAACATTTTCGGTACCTGCGGGTCGGCGCGCTGCCAGTGGGCGCCGGCGTCCTTGGTGTAAAAGAGTCCCGAGTGTTCGGTGCCGGCGTAGATGGTTTTCGGATCTTCTTCGTCCACCGACATGCAAGTGAGCGTCCAGTAGGAAAGATCGCGTTTGGTCTGGGTAAACTGTTTGCCGTTTTGCTCGAACCGATACCAGCCGGAAAATGTCGCGACGTGTAGGGCTTGCTTACCGTTGGTTGTACTCATAGTGACTCCTTGCGGCGAAATGCCGAGTGAAAATTGCTTTAGTATTAACTCGACAGGGGTGGGGATGGCAAATGGGTGGAGGATATTGATCGTTAGAAAAATGATACTTGTCGATGGTAGAAAATGTCCAGGTCGATGTCGCCTCCGAGCCTCCTCTCCCTTGAGGGGAGAGGATTGAGGTGAGGGTGCTCAATTGATTCCCCTCATCCTAACCTTCTCCCGCAAGGGGCGAAGGGATCGGATAGGTTTGAAGGCAACATAAATTCGGTGGCTGCTCATGAATCACGCCAAACAACTGCGGAAGAATATGACGGATGCCGAACGCGTTCTGTGGCGCCACCTACGATCACGGCAGCTTTCCGGTCATAAATTCCGCCGACAACAACCGCTCGGTCCATAACGTTGTCGACTTTGTCTGTTTAGAAAAGCGCCTTGTAATCGAACTCAACGCCGGTCACCATGCTGATGACATTCAATTGGAATATGATTCCGAGCGCACAGCTTGGTTGGAACAAAACGGCTATAGAGTAATTCGATTTTGGAATCACGATGTCCGGCAAAGCGCCGAGGCAGTCAAGCAGGCGATATTTCAAGCGCTCCAATAAATCGGCTGCGCATCCGATCCTCTCGCCCCTTGCGGGAGAGAGTTAGAGTGAGGGGTTAAATCCATTCGATTCTTGACCGCTGCGCCGATTACAAACGGAGAAAGAAACATGCCCCTTACCCATGACTTCAAAGAAACGAGCCGCGCCCGCGCTTAGAAGGACGCCAAGTTCCGCCAAGCGTTATTGTGCGAGGCCGTCGAAAGCTAACTGACCGGCGATCTGGAAACCGGCAAAGCCGTGTTGCGCGACTATGTGAACGCGACGCTTGGATTTCAGGAGCTTGAAGAGCGCACCGACATTCCGGCCAAAAGTCTTATGCGCATGCTTGGACCCGAGGGCAGCCCATCGGCTGCGAACCTTTCGAGCATCCTTACCGCCTTGCAGAAAACCGAAGGCGTCCATTTTGAGCTTTCGCTCAAAGGCTAAGATGTGAAGCTAAATAACGATTAAGAGCGCGCGGAACAGAATTGCTTGTTCTGTCTGGGCCTATGGCTCTGCTAGATAATTTTTTGGATTTGCCGTCATTTCGTCACGTTGGGCAGATTATCGCTTGATTGCTGGCGGAACAAAGTTGGCTTGTACCAACCCTTCCACATACAAGATCGCTTCTTCCACGCACATCTGAAAGCGTTTGGTCTTCGCTGCATCGGGGCGCGGTTGCAGGCGCGACGACTTGAGTACGTCGAGAATCTCCGTCGACGCCAAAGCGACCATGCCGTCCAGCGCCGCCTGCCAAACTTCTTCTTCCGGATCGTTGAGTGCTTCGACGATGAACGCCGGCGATTGCTCTTCGCGTCGTTCCCAGGCGACCGTGACTAGAAAGGCGCGTACCTCGGGATCGGTTTCTTGGCCAAAGGCTTCAACCAATGCCGGTACAAGTTCTTCCTCCGCTTCGAGCAGCGTGGTCATCGCGGCCTCGTCATCGCCGGCGCGAAAGGCTTTTAGGCTGTCAATTATTTTGTCGTTCATACTTGTCTCCGCGGCGATGATCTGTGGAGCGCTTCCTCTCCCTCGACGGGAGAGGATTGAGGTGAGGGTGCTCAATTGAATTCCCCTCATCCTAACCTTCTCCCGCAAGGGGAGAAGGGATCGAGGGGCGAACCAGATTCATCGTAGTGTGCTTCTTAATTGGTGTTAACGCTGCCAGATTTCGATCAGCTCCTTCGACTCCACCACATCGGCGAATTTTTCAATGCGCTTGAGCGCGGCGTTGTGGCCTTCTTCGGTATAAGTCCCGACGCAGTCGCGGACGATGACCATGGAGTGGCCGCGATTGTGGCCGTCGCGTACGGTCATCTCGACGCCGCCGTCGGTGGTGCAGCCGATCATGACGGTCGTCGTCGCGCCGATGTTGTGCATGATGGTTTCGAACTCGTTACCGATGAACATGCTCGGCCGTCTTTTATCGATGACGATATCTTCCGGCGCCGGTTTGAACGGTGCCATGATTTCCCAGTTGGTGCTGCCCTTCAGGCGGCGCGGTTTCAATTTGCTCGGGTGATCGACTTTCTCGTTCTTCATCGCCCGGCGAATCCAGGTAGTCGCTTCTTCGCTCCAGAGAAACGGCGTCTGGCGCGTGTAGACCGTCTTGATTCCCGCCTTGGCCGCGGCGGCGATGAGCGGCGGCGCATTGCGGATCAGCGCGTCTTTGTTGAACGAGCCGCCGGCCTGATCGTTCTGCATGTCCCAGACCAGCAGGACGGTGCATTTGGGATCGACCACTTCTTTCAATTCGTTGGAAATTTGTCGGCCGGCGAATTCAATCATAATTGTGCCTTTCGGAGAGAACGATGGGTTTCGCTGCGCTCAACCCATCCTACGAACTTTGATATTGTTGCAAAGCTCCCGGCTCCGGACAGTAAGGCAAGCAGTCGGCGCAGCCGGTGCATTCGCTTTCGATCACTTCGTACATGTGATGGATGTCCTGCATCTTGGGATGGACGGCGCGCTCGGGGCAGACTTCGCGGCACAGGCCGCAGGCGATGCAGAGGGATTCGACGATTTTGACTTTCATAGTTCTGGGTCTTGTAGGTTTATTGTGAAGGTTATTTCACCACGAAGGACACGAAGAACGCGAAGTTCGGGGTAATATTTTTCGAAGCCTTCGTGTCCTTCGTGCCTTCGTGGTGATTTCGACTCTTCTCATAAACGACCACAATTCGATTGGCTCTACGCGTTGCCGCCCAGCGCCCGGCTTGGTTCCGGCGCCCAGGGGCGCAGGAGAAAATCGAAGACTTCTTCGATGGGTTTTTGATCTTCGGGCGTCAGAGCGTAGGCGTCGATTTGATATTTGCCTTCCATGAAGTGCATCAACTCTTCTGCCGACTGGCTGTGCAGTTGGTGGCGAATCAGCTCGTCATCGATGATGCTGAGCGTAGCGGCGATGCCGAGGCAGGCCATCGATTCGTTATAGTAGTGTTGGCCGGCGCGGGCCAGCGGATGGATGTGCGGGAACATGGCGGTCATGCCGAAATAGGAAAGCTTTGGCTGAGTGTTCGCCCGCGCATCGTCCATCAATTCTTCTTCGCGCTCGATAAAGCCGCCGCGCAACATGACATCGGCGTGGAGCTGGCCATGCTTCACTTCGTCCCAGATTTGCCGCGCGCGCATGCGTTGCAGATCGATATATTTCTGCTGTTCGCTAATTTCTACCGAGAGAATCTGCGTCGACATTTGCTTGAGCGACATGAACGGGCCTTCGGCGGCGTAACCGCCACGCGCGCGCGCGGCTTTGTATTCGTCGCTGCCGGACGCCAAGTCGTTCTCCGCCGCCTTGATCGCTTGCAGCACGAGCTTGTCCCACAGCGGCAGGCAGCGCTCGGTTTGGCGCATTCGAAAATCGACACCGGGTCCGATGAAGCCGGTGGGGTAGACCCATTTGTCGAGGAAGTCTTTGAGGATTGAATGCATTCTGAACTCCGTGCAATTGCTTCAGCCCCTCGATACGCGCTCCGCGCTACTCGGGGGAACGGATGTATAAGTAGTTCGCCCGGTTAATTCCTTCAATGTTTTATGGTTGCCTCGGCCAGCGTTTGTTTTCGGTCCAGACTTCCGGCGGCGGTGGTACCACCGAGCGGCCGGTTTTGGTTTCGACGATCGAGCCTTCGGCCGGGCAGTACATCAAGCACACGGTGCAGCCCGGATAGGTGCAGCGCTCGTCGATCTCGAAAAAATGCTGCGAAGTCGGCGCCACGACCACGGCATTGATCTCGATCTCGCGGCAGACGACGTAGCACATGCGGCATTCCGTACACTTCGCGTGATCTATTTTAAGCGATGGCATTGAGACAATTCCAAATTACAAATTTAAGATTCCAAATTGCCTGCCGTCAGTCGATGTCCGCTTGGACGGTCACTTCGCCGGCTTTTTCTTCGGCCATGCCCAAGACGAAGCGGGTGGTTTCTTCCAGGTAGAATAAATAATCGCGCCGGGTTTCGGCGGCGAGCCGTTTGGCCAGCTCCATGTCGACTGGTTTCGAAATAAATTTTTCCACTTGAAACTTGCCCATCATGACATGGCTGCGGGTTTCGGCGAGTTGACTGTGGAACAACGCGTGGATCGATTCGTCGGGAAACAGTTTGGCGAATTTTTCCGTCCAAGCGAGTTCGATCGCCTTGGGGCCGAGGTTGTGCGCAGCGATGCGGATGTTCTGCGGATAGTTGGCCAGCGCGCGCAGGCAGAAAATGTACGAGCCGGTGCGCGTCGCGGTGCCGAATTGTGTGTACGGATGGGCGAAAAGTTTTTTCTGCGTCGGCGCCCAGCCGCGCCGCAGCATTTCGTCGCACAGCTGCATCTCTTGAGTCGAGTCGTCGTGGATTTGTTTGCCGAAGAGATAAGCGACCGCGGGCGGATACTCGTTCAGATTAATTCCTTGAGCCCAGCCGCCGTAGACGTAGTACATCATGCGCTTGAGCGTCCACAGCCGAGCGAGTAAGCGAAAACATTGATCGCTAGTAAATTTGCCGGCGCGCGCGGCGTCGAGCACGGCGTCCATCGGTGTGACGGCGGCGTCTTTTTCGCTTTGCGCGATCAATTGCCCGGCGAGGGCGGCGCCGGGTTTGTCGGTTGAGATATTCATCGCTGTTTCTAATCCGGTCTCTTCCCCCTCGACGGGGGAAGATTAAGATGGGGGTGATTCTTTGAATCGGTTCAATGCGTGCACTGAGCACCCCTATCCTAACCTTCCCCCGTAAAGGGCGAAGGAATCGGATTCGGAGTGGTCAGTGCAGATTGATTCTTTCAGCTTGCCGCCGCCAATAATCTTTCGTGCCCCTTCTTCGAGATCGGTGCCAGCTTGTCGGTGATCAATGTCCAGCTCTCGCCGCTGTCTTCGCTGCAATAAACTTCGCCGCCCGTCGTGCCGCCGAAGATGGCGCAGTTGCCGTTGGCTTCTTCCAAACAGAGCGCGCCGAATTCATGTTTCAAGCTCGCCGGCAGACCGCCGGCCAGTCTCTGCCAATTTTTCCCGCAGTCTTTGCTGCGATAGATTTTTCCCTCGGCGCGGGCCGCCGGGCCGGCTTGGCGCCAGGTGACCGGATTATGTTCGGCGGCGGCGACGAACATGGTGTCGGGATTTTTCGGATTCCAGACGAAGCCGTCGGGATAAACATCTTTCGCCCAATCGTCCGCGGTCCAGCGTTCCCAACTGTCGCCGCCCGTGTGAGTCACGTAAAGTCCAGCGCCGCCGGTGACGTAGATTCTCTGCGGATCGCGCGGATCGATCAAGCAGCGGTGCACGTCGTAGAAATGTTCCACCGGCCGGTTCTGGTCTTTGTACAAGCCCACCGTGTTGAGCTCGCGCCAGCTTTTGCCCAGGTCGGTGCTTTTGAGAAACGCGCCTTGCTCGACGCAGGCGTAGAGCGTGTGCGAGTCTTGCGGATCGAAGGTGATAAATTTCGTATGCGCGATATGCGGCGCCGCTGGGAACGACCACTGCGAAGTCGTCGGCACTTCACGCAGCGAGGGGATTTCGCTCCAATGCATTCCCAAGTCTTCGCTGACAAAAAGGTGAGCGGGTTGCGTTCCAGCGTAGACCCGAACTTTGCCGTCGACGACATGGGACGCCAGACTGTAGACGTCGTGGATGGTCATGCCGTTGTCGCGTCGCTCCCAAGTCTTGCCGCCGTCGGTGCTGGCGTGGATCGAGCCGAAGAAGGCGCCGGCGAATATGGTGCCGGTGGTTTTCTCGAAGACGATCGCGCTGATGTGTTGCCCGCGCAGCGCGCGTTGGGTTTCGCGCCAGCCATCGCTGCCGCGCTCGAACAGCACCAGTCCGTCTTTCGTGGCGACCCACAGCTGCTTGGAGCGCTCGTCAGCCGAATATACGTTGGTCCCGCCATGGGAAAGTCCGATCGCCATAAGTCACCTCCGGTTATTTGCGTCGAATGATAGCACCCTCGACTATTGGGCACACTTTATCAAGCGAGATTCTTCGGCGTCAATGGTTGAGTAGGCCATCTGTTGTAGCAAGGTGATTATGTCAGGGGTTAACGGCAACGTAATTATGTCAGGGTGGAAGGATGACAACCCTGACAATGAAAGACGAGAAACGACTAGACGTAATTCAACGAGTATATCGCAGCGAGATCACCGTGGTTGAGGCCGCA